>CAIUDK010000106.1 GCA_903897875.1 uncultured Hyphomicrobiales bacterium | reverse complement strand
GGTGCAAACTGCCGAGATTTAAGCAAATTTAGAAACAAGGCCACCTCCGCAGTCCAGACTTATGGTTTGGGTTAGCATTAGTTTAAAACATCGACAATAAAGCAGAGTTCGGAAAATGACGTGAAACCGCCGGGGTCCATTGGAAATTTGGCGCTGATCAGTCATAAACAGGCATCATTCATTGGGAGGCACATATGCGCAGCGATACAGGTCAGCCAGTTCGGCTCAGCGATTACCGCCCAACCGATTATCTCATTGATACGGTCCACCTTGATGTTCGCCTAGATCGCACAGCAACACGCGTCGTTGCCCGCCTTAAGATGCGACCAAATCCCGCCGGGAAGCCTGGCGCCGCGCTCGCGCTGGACGGTGATGAACTATCGCTAACCTCGCTTCACCTAGACGGCGTGAAGATAGCGGCCGATGTGGCCACCCCAGATCAGCTCATTCTGCAAAGTCCACCGCAGAAAGAATTTGAACTGTTGATTGAGACACAAATTAATCCATCCGCAAACACACAGCTGATGGGTCTCTATCGCTCAGGCTCCGCTTATTGCACACAATGCGAAGCCGAGGGCTTTCGTCGCATCACCTATTTTCTAGATCGCCCTGACGTTCTGTCCGTTTACACAACACGCATTGAGGCTGAGCTTAGTGATGCTCCCATACTCCTTGGCAACGGCAACCTTGTCTCAACTGGCTTGATTGAAAATACGAACCGTCATGTCGCTATTTGGCATGATCCATTTCCAAAGCCAGCCTATCTCTTCGCATTGGTCGGCGGCGATCTCGACGTCCTCAAAGACGAGTTCACGACCATGTCGGGCCGTCATGTCGATTTGGCGATTTATGTCGAACACGGCAAAGCGCCGCGCGCGACCTATGCAATGGACTCACTCAAACGCTCGATGGAATGGGACGAAAAGGTCTTCGGTCGGGAATATGATCTTGATATTTTCAACATCGTCGCTGTCTCTGATTTTAATATGGGCGCGATGGAAAATAAGGGCCTCAACGTCTTTAATGACAAGTATGTTTTGGCCCTTCCCGAAACCGCAACTGATGTTGATTTTGCCAATATCGAAGCGGTTATCGCACATGAATATTTCCACAATTGGACAGGCAATCGCATCACTTGCCGCGATTGGTTTCAATTGTGCCTCAAGGAAGGTTTGACTGTTTTCCGCGATCAGGAATTTTCATCTGATCAGCGCTCGCGCGCTGTCAAAAGAATTAGCGATGTGCGCAATCTACGCGCCGCCCAATTCTCCGAAGACGCCGGCCCTCTAGCTCACAATGTGCGGCCAGAGATATATCACGAGATCAATAATTTCTACACGCCGACCATTTATGAAAAAGGCGCAGAGATTATTCGTATGCTCAAAACACTCATCGGAGCGGAGGCATTTGCAAAAGGTGCCGATCTTTATTTTGAGCGCTTTGATGGCACTGCCGCCACTGTTGAAAACTTCATATCCTGTTTTGCTCAGACATCTGGGCGCGACCTCACACAATTCATGCGCTGGTATCAGCAAGCAGGCACACCTAAGCTAAAAGTGCGCAGCACATGGGATCAGGCATCGGGCACATTGACCGTTGATCTCGAGCAATCAACAGGCCCAACGCCGGGCCAAGCGACCAAATTGCCGCTTGTCATTCCAGTGGCGCTGGGCTTGCTCAGCAAAGATGGAACACAAATTCCGCTGAAGCCTAAAGACGTGCAAGATGCAAAATTTGTTTCTGAATGTGCGCTTGGTGTTTTTGAACTCTCAGAAACAAATCGCACACTCATGTTCTCTGGCGTCTCACAACAGCCGGTTCTTTCCGTTTTGCGCGGATTCTCAGCGCCTGTGCGGATTGACTCTGATGCAACATCGCAAGATCAAATCACATTGCTGGCCTATGACAGCGACAGTTTCAATCGCTGGCAAGCCTCGCAATCTTTTGCATTAGACATCTTGCGCCGCTCCGTGGACTCCATTCGCGCCAATGGCGGCCCCATCAATGACGATGCTTTTAAAGCTGCTCTAGGTGAGGTTTTGAAAGGCGCACACAAAGATCGCGCCTTTACGGCTCAGGTTCTGCTTCTACCTACAGAGAGCGACCTTGCGCGCGAAATTGGGGCCGACGTGGACCCTGACGCCATTCATACAGCGCGCGCCGCCCTCAGGCGTTTTCTAGGGGCTGGGCTCTATCCTCAGTTGATTGAAATCTATGAAGCGCTCAACGCCAGCAATACGTATACGCCGGATGCCACGAGTGCGGGTGGCAGATCTCTTCGCAATGCTATTCTCGATCTGATTGCGGCTGGAAACCCAGTCGAGGGAGAAAAATTGGCAACGCAGCAGTTTGCCAGCGCCAATAATATGACAGATCGTATTGGAGCTCTTGGCGTATTGGCCCAAATTCCAGGCCAAGCCCGAGACAATGCGCTGGCCCAATTCTACGCAAGCCATGAGACGGATGCGCTTGTGCTCGACAAATGGTTTGCCATTCAAGCAACCATACCAGCCTACGAGACGCTTGGGCGGGTCAGGAGCCTTATGGATGCGCACGCAGCATCAATGTCTAACCCAAACCGTCTAAGGTCTCTGGTGGGCGCCTTTGCCACGGCAAACCCATTGGCATTCAACGCCCCCGATGGAAGCGGCTACGAATTATTGGCTAACATCGTGATTGATCTCGATAGCCGCAACCCACAAGTAGCAGCACGATTGCTCGGCGCATTTCGCAGCTGGCAAACGCTCGAGCCCAAGCGCAGAGCACTCGCCCAAGCCTCATTGATGCGGGTGGCCGCTCGCCCAACACTCTCCGCCGATGTGAGAGATATCGTCACGCGAGCCCTCAACTGACTCGGCAATAAAAGGCTTAGATTCCCGAAATAAAATAACTTTCGTAAACACTTCATTAAGTACTGGACAAATCAAGCGCACCGGATTCAGATGGAGGTGATTCGGGGCGATGCGGCACATGGTCCTGTTTCGGTATTATTTTCGAGGGGGCCAATATGGCGCGTGCAAACGTAGCCACAGGATCAGTGCGTCTTGACGAGGTCGGGGTATCCCAATCTTTTCAACGTCAGCACGTCGGCATGCCGACACGCGATGAGGCCACCTTTGGTGGCATGCATAGGCTCCTGCTGGTCTCCTTCTCTTTGCTAATCTGCGTCACCGTTGGCGTCGCAATCAATGAGGCAGCCAACACGCGCCAGCAAATCGTGTCAGACGCGACCCATGAAATGGAATTTCTTTCCATCGCGGTAACTCATGAGATTGAGCAAAGCGTCAAAGCAGCAACATTCGATCCGGAATTGAACCTTTCAAAGGCCATTCCAAACCATACAATCACCCACGGTCGGCGCGTTACCCTCACGGATACGAAGACAGGCCAACAATGGTTTCAACCAACAATCGCAAGCGATAGCGCCAGCGTCCCTCAAAACACAGCTGAGATCACAGGTGTGCACGCACTGACACTCAGTGATGGTGCATCTGCTCTTGCTATCACCAGCAAGGCGGTAGAGGGCCAATACGAAGTTCTCATTACTGCCCCATTGCACGAGATACTCTCACAATGGACGAAGGCAAATTGGCAAAATAGCCTGATACTTATCGCGCTACTGATCGCTTTGGGTCTGACAACGCAGGGCCAACTCCGTCAGGGTGACAAGACACGCATCGCACGCCGCGCCTTGAACCGAGCCAACCATAATATCGAAAT
>CAIUDK010000105.1 GCA_903897875.1 uncultured Hyphomicrobiales bacterium | reverse complement strand
GTTTCGATCAAGATCGAATTGCATGATGATGTTGGTGCTGCCGCTGGACGAGCGCGACGACATCAAATTGATACCCGGAATCGTGGCGAAGGCGCGCTCTAGGGGCGCTGCCACCGAGGCTGCCATCGTCTCAGGGTTAGCGCCGGGTAGGGCGGCGGACACGGAAATGGTCGGAAAGTCGACGCGCGGGAGCGCGGAGACGGGAAGTTTGGAATAGCCGAAAAATCCAAAAACGATGAAGGACAACATCAACAATGTTGTCATCACGGGTCGGCGAATACAGGCCTCTGGTAGAGACATCAGCTTGCGCCTTTCTTAGTATTCGTCGGGCGCACATCCACACGTGAGCCATTGATGAGAAGCAGAGCGCCGTCGGTGACGACTGTCTCACCACCGTTTAAGCCTTCAACCACAATATCGCGACCATCTTGAAAGCGGCTGACGCGGACAGGTTGCACGCGCACAGCATTTTTCTCGACGACATAAACAAACTGACCATTCTGGCCAGATTGTGTCGCAGAGCGTGGAATGGACACAACATCAGGATCTACGCGCAAAGTGACGCGGATATTGCACAATTGGCCGGGCCAAAGCGCCTCGTCCTTATTGGTGAAGAGGGCGCGCACAGTGACCGTGCCTGTTGTGGCATCGATGGAATTGTCCACGACGGCGATTTTACCAACGGCGGCTTTGGTGCTGCCTTGCGGTGTGGCCAAAGTCTCGGCCGTGCCAGAGGCAACCGCATCACGCAAATCAGGCAGCAAGGCTTGCGGCACTGAGAAAGCGACATAGATCGGCGAAATCTGCACGATGTTGGCAAGTGCGCCGGTGGCTGAATTGTCGCCAGAGCGCACGATGTTGCCAGCCTTCAGAGTGAACGTGCCAACACGGCCGGTGAGCGGCGCGTTGAGCGTGTACCACGTGAGCTGGACCTTTTGATTGTCCAACAGCGCCTGATCGGCAGCCAATGTGGCTTTGGCTGTGGCAAGGGCCGTGTTCGCATTGTCGACGTTGACCTGCGCGCCCGAGCCACGTGAGAAGAGGTCAGTGACGCGGGCAAGATCGCGATTGGCCTGATCAAGAGTGGCGTTGTCCTTGGCGATGGTGGCTTCTGTCTGGCGGATCTGCGCCTCAATCTGGCGGGCATCGAGCTTCACCAGTGTCTCGCCGGACCGCACAAGCGCGCCATCTTCAACAAGGATTTTGTCGATCTGGGCATCAACGCGGGTTTTGAGGGAAACGCTAGCGACGGCTTGGGCGGTGCCGACTGCGTCAATGCGCGCTGGCATCGGACCGCGCTCCACCACATCCACATTCACCGAGACGGGGGGACGCGCCGCACCACTGCCCGGACCGCGAGCGGCCTCTGAGGAACCTGAAGGGCTAACTTTAACTTGCCAAGCGTAGGCACCAACAAGCAATGCCAATCCTGCGACGATCAAACCTAAGCGTTTCCGAGTGAGCTGCATTATCGATTCTCTGGGACCAATTTTCATGCAATGGCAGGCCAAAATGAGTCATCATTGAGGCCGCGCCGCCGTCTTTGAGGTTAAAGCTATATTAAGTCTTGGCAAAATTCCACCGACCAACCCCGGTTTTGGGACGCAATAGCTTAGAAATCTACGGTTTCCTTAATGTGCTAAGCTTTGCAACACCAAAAGCTGCAATCAACAGCCATCCAAGGATCAGAATCATGCCGCCAATCGGGGCAGCCATAGGGAAAAGCGGCGTGCTTGCCAAGCTTCTCACAATGAGGTCGCCGGAGAACAGCGCGACCCCTAAAGCCAGCGCAAGAGAGGCCAACAAACTCAGTCGCGTAGGCTGGGCCAGCGTGCCCAAGGCCAGCAGCGGGCCGGTGTGAAAGAGAAGAAAAGTGCCAGCAATGCGCAAATTGTCGCCGCCCATATGTGTGGCGGCTGCCATCGCGGCCACACCTGCCGCTCCGTAAAGCCCGGATAAGACAAGCAGAAATGCTGATGTGCGTGGGGCAGTGGGGGCAGCGGTCATGGGCTTGTCCTATTGTTACGGTTAACGTGGTTTCAACCAAACTCTGTCTATCATCAACTCATATTTGACGGAGTTGTTTTGTGTTGAGTTCAGTTTCCAGTCGCCTCATGAGGGCAAGATTGCGTTTTACCGATTGCTTGATTGCGCTCGCCTTCGGTTCTCTCTTCATGCTGCCGGTCTATCTGCAAAATGTGACGGCTGTGCAAACAGTTGCCAAAGCCCGGATTGCCTTGCCAGCGGGGCTGGTGGGGCCGGGCGTTGCTAATGAGGCGCAGCTGACAAAAGAGAAGCAGTTTTTGCTCTCGCCGCAGATGGTCGAGCTTGCGCGTGCCCGGCTTGCGCGCACACCAGTTTCCGCCCGCAATCCAGTTGTTGCATATTTGGAGGAGCTTTCGCTCAACACGCTGGGCGTCTCGCCATTCTCAAATCCTTATCGTTTGTCTGCTGGACACTTCCGCAATGCGTTGCAGGTGAAGTCGGCAGGCGTAGGCACGTTCGATATTGAATTTACAACGCGCGAGCAGGACGTTGCCAATCGCGCCACGGCGATTTTGGCTGATTTATATATGTCATCTCGTATGCCAGTTGCCTCCATTGCATCAGGCACCCGCGCTGCGGGCAGCTCGTTGGGGGCGTCATTTTCGGGGCCGCAATTGTCGTTGTCCCAGGCCAAAACTTATGGTGTTGGGCTGGAGCCCGATCTGGCCACGGGCGTTGCTGGCGCTTTGGGCGTTTTGGCATTTGCTGGCGTGCTGTTTGTGCGCCGCGCCGTATCCTCGCCCGAGGTGATGAGCCCAACGCCTTTGCGCGTTCACACCAAGCGTTCGGTTTTGGACTCTTATGTTGCGCCTTCTTTTGTAGCGCATGGGCGTGCGCCGGAAGTGGTCATCGCCACGGGCAGGGTTGAGACGGGCAGGGTTGAGATCGGCAGAGCGAGTTTTGGCCGCCGTAGCGGGGACATTGTCCATGAGCGGCTCATGGCGCAAGCTTGGCGCGGGCCAGACAATTTTGCCGCCAAGGACATGGTGACAACGCTGCGCAGCGAAGCCACTCCTTTGGCTAAACTTCTTGCGGAACGCTCTCATCAAGGACGAAATAGCATCCT
>CAIUDK010000104.1 GCA_903897875.1 uncultured Hyphomicrobiales bacterium | reverse complement strand
CACTGATTGGGCTATGTTCTGCAACAATACTGTCTTACCGGTCCTAGGCGGAGCGACAATGAGCGCTCTCTGACCCATTCCGATAGGAGCAACTATATCGATAATTCTCGATGATAAATCCTTGCGCGTAGGATCCTCAATCTCAAGCTTAAGCCGTTCGTCGGGATACAGAGGTGTGAGATTATCAAAATGAACTTTATGGCGGACCTTATCGGGATCCTCAAAATTAATCGTATTAACTTTTAAAAGAGCAAAATATCTCTCGCCCTCTTTTGGACTTCTAATCATTCCTTCGACAGTATCACCCGTGCGAAGCCCAAACCGGCGGATCTGAGACGGTGAGACATAGATATCGTCTGGACCAGCAAGATAATTTGCATCTGGCGATCTTAGAAACCCAAAACCGTCCTGAAGAACCTCAACAACGCCCTCTCCAATAATCTCAATATCCTGGCTCGCCAATTCTTTTAGAATAGCAAACATCAACTCTTGCTTACGCATGATTGAAGCGTTCTCAACCTCATGCTCCTCTGCAAAAGCGAGCAATTCTGTCGGAGATTTGAGCTTAAGCTCTTGGAGCTTGATTTCCCGCATGGGAACAATCCTTGGTAGGAAACTGAATTTGGATGAGATCTAAAAGCTGGGCTGGTCCGCGAGAAGACGACCAGAAGCCCTGCGACAGGGAAATGAAACCCTAATTAGGAAGCACTTTCCCATTAGAACGATTCTCGCTCAGAGGCAAGCCCCCTATTGTCAGAGCTAGCCCGCACCGACCGAAACAAGCAAACAACAAAGTTCACCTAAAGACTGGTTTAAAGACCACCAAAGCAACGATGATAATCATCAACAGTGTCGGCACTTCATTTATAACCCGGAAAAACTTGGATGATTTTGAAAAATCACCGGCCTTCAGCCGTCGCGAGCAAACATCAAAATAACAATGAGAAAGAGTTAGAGCGAGAACCGAGAAAAATTTAACCTGAAACCAGGCCGACGAATAATAGTGCCCAACGACGGCCAGTGTTAAGCCGGAAACCCATGTTAAAACTAACGCAGGATACATTATGTAACGAAGCAGTTTGTATTCCATGACAGCAAAAACAGCGTTTGTTTCAGCAAGATTATCGCCATTAGAATGATAAACAAAAATTCGAGGCAAATATAAAAGTCCAGCCATCCATGAAATGACGGAAACAATATGAATGGTCTTTATAAATTCATAGCTCATGTTTTATCCACGCACCAGATCCAAAACCCGTTGAACATTTTCGATTGGAGTGGGCGGAAGAATTCCATGTCCCAAATTAAAAACATACGGACTGTTTTGAAAATCGTCGATCAAGCCAAGTACCGCGTCATCAAGACTACGCCCGCCATTTAGCAATACGAGTGGATCCAAATTTCCTTGTAGAGCTTGGCCATTACGAACAACTTCCTTAGCCCACCGCACATCTGTTGCTGTATCTATCCCGATACAATCCACGTTCGGAATCTCAGAAATATGCTGAATTTTAGATCCAACGCCCTTTGCAAATACGATAATCTTTGCATCGGGAATTGATGCTTTTACCAATTGTATGATTCTCGTGATCGGAGCGAGAGACCATTTCAAAAACTCTCTCTGCGGCAAAACACCAGCCCATGAGTCAAATATTTGAACGACTTCAACACCAGCTTTTAACTGACCAATCAAAAAATCAGCCGATGCCATCACGAGCTTATCGATCAGCTCTGCAAACAATTCAGGGTAGTTGTAGGCAAACTCCCTCGCAGGTGCTTGATCCGGCGTGCCATGCCCGGCGATCATATAGCTAGCGACAGTCCAGGGTGCACCACAAAAACCAATAAAAGTTGTCTCAGCAGGTAAAGCAGCCTTCACTCGATCAACCGTTTCGTAAATTAGATTTAGTTTGTTTCGATCAAGAGCCTCAGTGAGGTTACGTAAGTCAGCTTTATTTTTTATAGGCTCTAATTTAGGTCCCTCCCCTGCTACGAAGGACACTGGCTGCCCCAATGCGTCCGGTATGACGAGAATATCGCAAAAAAGAATTGCTGCATCAAAACCAAAACGGCGGATGGGCTGCAAAGTCGCTTCTGTTGCCATTGAGGGTGTGTAACAAAAATTTAAAAAGCCATCTGCTTTTGCTCTAAGCTCTCGATATTCAGGGAGATAGCGTCCAGCCTGCCTCATAAACCAGATTGGTGGCTTATTGAGCTTCTCTCCAGCTAAGGTTCTTAGCAACTTTTTCTGACTAACAGCGTTCATTTCATATCCATAAGCCAAACAATAATATTTTATAAGACTCTTTGATTTTATTTATTGAGGGCCTCAAAGCACTCATAAAAAACCATTCATATTTCAACCCCGATTATCTGACGCTATTCATGTTAATCACAGGCACTCTAATAACT
>CAIUDK010000103.1 GCA_903897875.1 uncultured Hyphomicrobiales bacterium | reverse complement strand
TGTTGGGCATGGCCGATCTGCTATCGGAATCCACACTCACGCCCGAACAGCGCAGCTATCTGGAAGCCATCCGCACATCTGGCCTCGCCCTTGCCACGCAGATTGATGAGATTTTGGATTTCTCCCGCATCGAAGCTGGCCATCTTGAGCTTGCTGAAGCGCCGTTTGATATTGTGGCTCTTGTTGAGGGCACGGTGGAATTACTGGCACCGCGCGCGCAAGGCAAGGGGTTGGAAATTGCAACCTGTGTTGGGCCCCAAGTGCCGCGCCATCTGGTGGGAGATGCGGCGCGCCTGCGCCAAGTCTTGCTCAATGTGGCTGGCAATGCGGTCAAGTTCACGCAAATCGGCGGCATTGGCGTGCGCGTTGATATCAATTCTGCGGGCCAATTACGATTCATCGTCACCGATACCGGGCCGGGTATTAGCGCTGATTTCCAAGATTCGCTGTTTGAAGATTTTGAACAGGCCAGCCCAACGCAAGGCGAGGGCACGGGCTTGGGGCTTGCCATTGCGCGGCGCGTGATGGCGGGCATGAATGGCGCATTGAACCTCGATCATTCCGATCAGCATGGCTCGGTGTTTTCCTTCACGCTGCCGTTGCGCGCGGCCCAGACACAAGACGCGCCCACGCCAGAGGCGATTAAGGGACGCCGGATTTTGATCATCGGCCAGTCGCCGTTTGAAGGCCCCTTTTTGGGCGAGCGTTTGGCGGCAGGTGGCGCGCAAGTCCAGCGTCAATATGATGAGGTAGGTGCCCTGAAAGTTCTGGCGCAAAGGCCCGCGCCCGATGTTGTGATTGTCGATTGCGCTATGGGGGCAGATGCCACGCATCGTTTGGCGCAAGCTGCGCACGCGGCTGGTGTGGCGCAAAGTCTTGTGCTGTTCTCGCCGTTTGAACGGCGTGCGTTTGCGGCGGGCTCGGGCCATGATTTTGATGGTTGGTTGGTCAAGCCCGTGCGCACAGCGTCTTTGTTTGCGCGTCTGGCGGCGCGGCCATTAAACGCTGCGCCTGTGCATCAACCGTCACACATCAGCACGCGCGTCTTGCTGGCTGAAGATAATGAGATCAATGCGCTGCTGGCGCGTCGTCATTTCGAACGTTTGGGCGCAGAGGTCATTCACGCACAAAATGGCCGCGAGGCAGTCGCACTTGCGGTCGCGGCCACGCAACACGGCGCGCCCTTTGATTTGATTGTTATGGATATTCGGATGCCAGAATTAAACGGCCTTGAGGCGTCCTATCAGATCCGCGCCTTTGAAACGCAGCACGGCGGCCCGCGCACCCGCATCGTGGCCTTCACCGCCAATGCGTTTTCTGAGGATCGCAAAGCCGCCTTTGAGGCGGGCATTGACGCGTTTTTGTCCAAGCCGGTTGATCCTGCCGAGCTTAAAGGTCTGCTTAAGCCCATTGAGCCATCCGCGCCACTTGTCATCCAAGCGGCTGCGCCTCATGTCATCTATGCGTCACGTTGATGTCACAGAAGCTTTGAAAAAGCGTGATCTAAGCGATACAGTGACAAACAACGAGATGAAATTCCATGTGGTCTGCTGCCGCGCGCTTTAGCGCCAATTCCTTTGCAATGCTTCCCGCAGCCGCACGTGCGTGGCCAAAGAAGGCGCGCGAGTCTTTCATTGTTCGTGACTTAAAAGGTCTGCCCGCGAGTCTGGGTCGTTCTGGGCCGTTGGAGATTCGTCTAGCCACCACCAAGAAAGACATTCGCAAAGCGCAAAAGCTGCGCTTCAAAATCTTTTTTGAAGAGGGCCAAGCGATTGCAGATCGCAAAGCCAGTCTCACGCGTCGCGACATTTGCCCCTATGATCGCATCTGTGATCATTTGCTGGTGATTGATCACGCAGCCGTCAATCGCTTTGGCCGAAGCAAGCCCAAAGTTGTTGGCACTTATCGCTTGCTGCGCCAAGATGTCGCAGAGCTTCATTCGGGCTTTTACAGCGCGCAAGAATTTCAAATTGAAAATCTGCTCGCACGTCATGCCGGCAAACGCTTTTTGGAATTGGGCCGCTCATGCGTCCATCGCGATTATCGCTCCAAGCGCACGTTGGAATTGTTATGGCGCGGCATCTGGGCCTATGTGCAGCATCACCGCATGGATGTGATGATTGGTTGCGCTAGCCTGTCTGGCACCAATCCTTTGGCGCATGCGCAGGCGTTAAGTTTTCTCCATCACCACGCACCATCAACCTCTGACTGGAATGCCAAAGCGCATGAGCGTCATTATGTTGATATGAATATGATTGATGCAACGGCGCTCGACGCGCGCAAAGCTCTGGCAAAATTGCCGCCACTCGTGAAAGGCTATCTGCGCGTTGGCGCGACCTTTGGTGAGGGCGCTGTGGTGGATCGGATGTTTGGCACAACTGATGTCCTCGTTGTGATGCCAATCGCCGATATTCAAGATCGCTACATCAGTCATTTTGGTGGCGATCAGTCTGAGAGCCAAGCTGCCTAAGGCGCTTGGGTCACAAAACTGTCGGCAATAAATTGCGCAAGCCTTCACGATAAGTGGGGAAGGCGAGCTCGACGCCCAAAACCTCTCGCAAAGCTTTGTTGGAGACGCGCTTGCTCTCGCTGTAAAAACTGCGCGCCATAGGCGTCATCTGCGCTGTCTCAAAAGGCACTTCTGCTGGGGCTGGCACCTGCAGCAAATCGGCTGCAAAGCTCACCACATCTTGCGGCGGTGCTGGCTCATCATCCGTCACATTCCAAATGCGACCCACATGTTGCCCTTTGAGTGAAGCATCAATGGCGCGCGCAATATCTTCCACATGGATGCGATTAAAAATCTGGCCGGGCTTGATGATGCGGCGTGATGTGCCTTGTTTGATTTGCACCAAAGCATTGCGTCCGGGGCCATAGATGCCAGCCAGGCGCAAAACATCCACCTTGTCGCCATGGACATCTAACTCACGCCAAGCCTGTTCAGCCTGCACGCGTTGCACACTGCGCAGACTGACAGGATTGACGATTGTGTCTTCATCAACCCACGCGCCTTGATGATCGCCATAGACACCCACGGTGGATAGATAGACAATGCGTTTGAGATTGGGCGCGCGTGTAATGACATCAGCATAGGCGTGCAAAACAGGATCCTGCGTGTCAGGTGGCACGCTGATGATGAGCGCATCGGCCTGCATAATTTTATCTGCAATTTTTGGGTCGGCCTGTTCGCTTGAAAAGATCAGCGCCTCAATGCCCTCAGCGTGCAAACGCTCCATCTTCTCAGTGCTGCGCACGCTGCCACTCACGTTCCAGCCAGCCGTATGATGTCGCACAAAATGCAGCGAGGAAAATCCCAAACCAAACACGAAAAGATTTTTCATGATGAAAGTCTATCCTCACATGAAGGGTCCGGCGCGCGCCATTCAGCGCGCACATCCTCATCAGTCTCATCAGAAATATGGCGCGCCGCGAGATTAGAAAAAGCGTCGGCGCTCAACAAGCGTCCAGCGGCCCATACCGCCATGGCGCGCACAAGAGCTGAATCGTGTTGAATATGGCGCTCCACACTATCCATCAAGCTGGCATCTTTGGAATTGCCAATCGCAATCAAAATATTGCGCAAAAACCGAATATGGCCAATGCGCTTGACGGGGCCGCCTGCAAACAAGGTGCGAAAGCCCGCATCATCCAGATTGGCCAAAGTGCGCAGGCTTGGCGCGTTTAAATCGTCACGCGCTTGCAGCTTTGCCTCATGCGCCACTTGCGCAAATTTATTCCACGGACAGGCCGCCAAACAATCATCGCAGCCATAAATGCGATTGCCCATGGGTGCACGAAACTCACGCGCAATATGGCCCTTATGTTCAATCGTCAGATAAGAAATGCAGCGCCGTGCATCTAGGCGATAGGGCGCTGGAAAAGCATTTGTGGGGCATGCATCAACACAGGCCGTGCATGTGCCGCAATGGTCAATCTCTGGCGTGTCCGCTTCTAAATCTAGCGTGGTGAAGATGGAGCCTAAAAACAACCAAGAGCCAAATTCGCGCGACACAATATTGGTGTGCTTGCCTTGCCAACCAAGTCCGGCGGCTTCAGCCAACGGCTTTTCCATCACGGGCGCAGTATCAACAAAAACTTTAACTTCAGACGCTTCGCTTTTGGCGGCGGATGTCACCAACCAACCAGCAAGCTGTTTGAGTTTGCCCTTGATGACATCGTGATAATCGCGATGGCGCGCATAGACGGAAATGGTGGCGACATCGTTCTGATCAAGCGTGACGCGTGGATCAACGTCGGGGCCATAGTTCATGCCCAGAATGATGATGGAGCGCACATCGGACCAAAGCGCACGCGGATCGGCGCGGCGATCACGCGTCTCAACCATCCAAGCCATATCGCCTTGTGCGCCTGATTGGAGCCAATCATCTAAGCGTTGCGGGGCAAGGGGAATGGCATCAGGTTTCACAATGCGGCAAACATCAAAGCCCAAAGCTTTAGCTTGTGCTTGCAGCGATTGCAGACGGGCGCTCACGATTGGGCGCTCAGAAATCGAGATCCGCATAAACCGCGGCTGGTTGCAGACCTGTCACGCGGTCGGCTAAGAGGGCGCGGAAGGAGGGGCGCGATTTGACGCGCGCATACCAATTCTTGGCGTTTTCGTCCTCGCCCCATGGCACATCGCCCAAATAATCTGCGCAAGAAATATGAGCAGCGGCGGCCAAATCGGCATAGGTCAATTTGTCACCGGCCAACCAATTGCGCTGGCTTGTCAGCCAACCAATATAGCGCAGATGATAGCGGATATTTGAGCGCGCGGCGCGCACCAAATCCATATTGGGCGCTCCGCCACCTTGATCGCCGGTGAGGTGCCGCTTGAAGATTTTTTCCTGCACCAGCCAGCTTGAGACTTCGGCATAGAATTTGGTGTTGAACCATTCGAGCAAGCGGCGCACTTCAATGCGGCCCAAAGGATCGTCGGGCAGTAGGCGATGATCGCCAAGGGCTAGCCCGCGCGTCTCGTCCAAATATTCAGCGATGATATTGGCGCCCGGCACAACGCCCGCAGCCTCGTCCACCAAGACAGGGGTTTGGCCCGCAGGGTTGAGAACAAGAAATTCACGGCGGCGCTCATGCACGCGTTCTTCAATCAGGTCTGGCTCCAGCCCATATTCGCCCAAGCTCACGCGAGCAAAGCGCGAGAGGGGGCAAAAGGCGTGGTGATACAATTGCACCATGGAATCCAGTCAATGCTTAAATTAGGTGAGCTATAGACCGGCTAGGCAATAGGCCCGCCAAATCAAGACTTCGTGAGATGTTCGTATAGGCGAGGGCGCGGGACGGAACAATGAAAAACACGGTTACTTTCGATTTACGCGATTGTCTTATCCGGGAAGGTGCATAAATCGTTAATAAGGCATCGGTAGCACTCGGGTCGTCTTGCCTTGCAAATATAGCGGCCATGCAAGATCAGCCAATGATGCGCATGATGTTTGAATTCGGCCGGGATGATTTTCTCCAGTCCCAATTCCACCGCCAAAGGGGTCGCCCCCAAGGCCAGCGGAATGCGGTTGGAGAGCCGAAACAGATGCGTATCGACCGCAAGGGTAGGTTCGCCAAAGGCCATATTGAGCACAACATTGGCGGTTTTGCGGCCAACGCCGGGGAGGGTTTCCAGCGCCTCGCGTGAATGGGGCACTTGGCCACCATAATTGTCCACCAGCATCTGGCTCAGCGCCATGACATTTTTGGCCTTGGTGCGAAACAGGCCGATGGTTTTGATATAATTGCGCACTTTGTCTTCGCCCAGAGCCAGCATTTTCTGGGGCGTGTCGGCAATGGCAAACAGCGCGCGGGTGGCTTTGTTGACGCCAGAATCCGTGGCTTGGGCTGACAGCACAACGGCAACCAAAAGCGTGAACACATTGACGTGCTCAAGCTCGCCCTTGGGCTCTGGGTTGGATGCCTGAAAGCGCGTGAAAATCTCGCGCACGGCAGCGGCATCCACGGGCTTGCGCTTGGCCACGCGTTTGGCCTTGCCGGCCACTTTAGGCTTGCTCAGCACTTTAGCCTTGGAGGGCGCTTTGAGCTTGCGGGTCACTGCTGGGGTCTTTTTTTGCGGCATGGGAGCGTTATAACTAGCTAAGCGACCCAAAACCACTTTTCGTTTAGAAGTGCCCACTTTTCGTTCAGAGGTCTCCATGGAATCCTCAGCGACGTCTCCATTATTTGCCAACACCAATCAAGATCCCGCAGAGGCTCCTATTTTGGCAACGCGCTTGGTGCCGCATCGCTCCTTGGGGCAGCGCGGATTTGTGACGTTGATGATGGTGTTTGGCGGCGCGTCGCTGTTTGCCAGTCTGCCATTTTTGATTTTGGGCGCATGGCCGGTCGCGGGCTTTATGGGGCTCGACGTCCTGCTGCTCTTCATTGCCTTCCGCATCAATTTTCGCGATGCCCGCGCCTATGAAGATGTGCGCCTGTCTGTCTTGGAATTGGGCATTACAAAAGTCACCCCCAGTGGTGCGCGTCGCGACTGGCGCTTTACGCCCCATTGGGTGCGCTTGGAGCG
>CAIUDK010000102.1 GCA_903897875.1 uncultured Hyphomicrobiales bacterium | reverse complement strand
CGCGCAGGCCGCGCACGATCACGCTGGCACCAACCGAATGGGCTGCTTCAACGGCGAGCCCTGAGAATGTGATGACATCCAACGTGCATTTGGATTTGGCCAGATAGGGTGCGGCCAGTTCGCGGATCAGAGCCTCGCGCTCTGCAAGCGAGAACAAAGGCGTCTTGCCCGGATGCGCGCCAATGCCGATCACCAACCGGGAGCACAAACCAATCCCTGCCCGGATCACCTCAAGGTGACCATTGGTAAGGGGATCAAAAGACCCGGTGAAAAGCGCGGTGACCATATGCCGTTTTAACCCTCAACCGCCCGCGACGCAATCAGCGCCGCTGCTGGCGGGGCCCTTAGGCCTCCGCCTCGTCATCACCATCAGAGCCTTCGCCCTCTTGGTTCACGGCCTCATCTTCCGAAATACGCTCGACCGACACAACCTTTTCGCTCTCATCCGTCTTAAAGACGATGACGCCTTGGGTTGCACGACCTGCCACACGGATGCCTTCAACCGGACAACGGATCAACTGCCCGCCATCTGTCACAAGCATGATGCCATCGGTATGTGCGACTGGGAATGACGCGACAAGATCGCCGTTGCGTGGGTTTGTCACCATGGCGACAATGCCCTTACCGCCACGACCCGTGACACGATATTCGAAGGTCGATGTGCGCTTACCAAAGCCGCGTTCTGAGATTGTGAGCAGAATTTCTTCCGCCGCACCCAGCGCCGCATAACGCTCTTGCGATAGGCTCGTTACACCCACTGCATCATCTGGCTCTGCCGCGTCAACCGTCTCAACTTCCGTCTCGCCAGACACAGCGCGACGCATTTTGAGATAGGCCACGCGCTCATCTGGCGTGGCTTCAATGTGGCGCAGAATGGCCAAGGAGATCACATGATCGCCAGACGTCAGCAAGATGCCGCGCACGCCCATCGAGTCACGGCCCTTGAACACGCGCACTTCTGGCACTGGGAAGCGAATGCACTGCCCCTTACCCGTCGTGAGCAACACGTCATCGGCTTCGCTACACATCTGAACGTCAACGATGCCTTCGCCAGCATCCAACTTCATCGCAATCTTACCAGCGCGGTTCACTTGCGTGAAATCCGACAGTTTATTGCGTCGAACGCTGCCGCGTGTGGTGGCAAACATCACGTCCAGATTTTCCCAATCAGCCTCGTTCTCAGGCAATGGCATAATCGTGGTGATGCGTTCGTCCTGCTCAAGTGGCAGCATATTGCGCAAGAACTTCCCGCGCGATTGAGCCGCCGCCAAAGGCAGGCGCCAAACCTTCTCTTTATAGACTTTGCCTAGCGACGAGAAGAACAGCACGGGCTGATGGGTCGAGGCAACAAACAGACGTGCAACGAAATCTTCGTCACGCGTTGCCATGCCTGAGCGACCCTTGCCGCCGCGACGCTGCGCGCGATAGGTCGAGAGTGGTGTGCGCTTGACATAGCCAGCGTGACTGACCGTCACAACCATGTCTTCGCGCTGGATCAGATCTTCATCATCCGTATCGGTGACGTGATCGAGGAAGACCGAACGACGTGGTGTCGCATAGGCCGTCTTCGCTTCCATCAATTCCTTCTTGATGATCTCGAACACGCGTGCACGCGAGCGCAGAATGTCGAGGAAATCTTCAATCTGGACAGCGAGTTTATTGATCTCGTCGGCAATTTCGTCACTGCCGAGAGCTGTCAATCTCTGCAAGCGTAGATCAAGAATAGCGCGCGCCTGCATCTCAGACAGACGGATCGTGCCATCCTCATTCAGACGATGGCGCGGATCAGCAATCAGCGCGATCAATGGCGCCATGTCATGCGCCGGCCATGCACGATTCATCAAAGCTTCGCGCGCCGCATTGGCATCAGGAGATGAGCGGATCAGGCGGATCACTTCATCGATATTGGCAACGGCAATTGCCAAACCAACAACAACATGCGCGCGATCACGCGCCTTGCCCAGCAGGAACTTCGTGCGGCGTGTGACAACTTCTTCACGGAAGTCGACGAACGCTTTTAGAATGTCCAGCAGCGTCATCATCTGCGGACGGCCGCCATTCAGCGCAATCATATTGCAGCCGAATGAAGACTGCATCGCAGTGTAACGCCACAGCTGATTTAGCACCACTTCAGGCACAGCATCGCGCTTGATCTCGATAACGATACGCATACCGTCACGATCAGATTCATCGCGCAAATCAGCAATGCCTTCTACGCGCTTGTCGCGCACCAATTCAGCAATCTTCTCAATCAGCGTGGACTTGTTCACCTGATAAGGAATCTCGGTGACGATCAGCGCTTGGCGATCCTTGCGGACCTCTTCAACATGCACTGTTGCGCGCATCAAGACGGAGCCGCGGCCCGTATGATAGGCGAGATGACTGCCGCCGCGACCCAAAATGCCGCCACCGGTTGGGAAGTCTGGACCCGGAATATAGGCGATCAATTCGTCGGTCGTAATCTCGGGATTGTCCATCAACGCCATAACGCCGTCGATCACTTCGCCAAGATTGTGCGGAGGAATATTGGTCGCCATACCGACGGCGATACCGCCAGCGCCGTTGACGAGCAAATTTGGGAAACGTGCAGGCAGAACGGTCGGCTCGCGCTCGCTGCCGTCGTAATTGAGTTGGAAATCAACCGTATCTTCGTCGATGTCCTCAACGAGCAGCATGGTTGGGCGCGCCATACGGGATTCCGTATAACGCATAGCTGCTGGAGGATCGCCGTCGATCGAACCGAAGTTGCCCTGCCCGTCAACGAGCGGCAGACGCATGGAGAAGTCCTGCGCCATACGCACGAGGGCGTCATAGATCGATTGATCGCCGTGTGGATGGTACTTACCGATCACGTCACCGACGATGCGGGCAGACTTACGGTAGGCCTTATCGGGCGTGTAGCCCTGCTCATTCATCGAAAACAGAATGCGACGATGCACGGGCTTGAGCCCATCGCGCACGTCGGGCAAGGCACGGCTCACGATCACGCTCATGGCGTAATCGAGATAGCTGCGCTTCATCTCATCGACGATTGAAACAGGACGGATATCAGACCCGGGAGCCCCGGTCTCTTCGTTAGGATTATCGGCCAAAATCAGGCATTCCTAAAATCACTTGTGACGTTCACTATCTTGTAGCTGATTCCGCCCAAAAACACCAGCGCCCGCAATCTCCCTCAGAAACGAATAGCCGTTATAATTCAATGACTTATATTTTACCCTCGGAGTCCGTTTTTTAAAACGGCTCCAGACCAAGGATAGAGGGCCAAATAGGCCTTTTTGCATGAGCTCAAGCGCAACGATTCGTCCCGTGCGTCATATGTCCCCAAAACGCAAAAACGACCCGCCTGTGCCTCTTTGAAGCGCAAGCAAGGTCGTTTTCAAGGGATCTCAGCGCAGATACTAGAACGGAATATCGTCGTTGATCGAGTCTGACATGCCGCCACCTGATGATGGGGCTGGGCGACGATCTCCACCGCTGACAGCGCGGGTGCCACCGCTAGATGCGCCACCGCTGTAGCCAACGGACTCGCCTTCACCACGACCAGCACCGCTACGGCTGCCCAGCAAGGTCAACTCGCCGCGATAACGCTGCAACACGACTTCTGTCGTCTTACGCTGATTGCCGTCTTTGTCGGTGTAT
>CAIUDK010000101.1 GCA_903897875.1 uncultured Hyphomicrobiales bacterium | reverse complement strand
TTCACCTCGCCCATTCGGCGCTATGCAGATTTGATCGTCCATCGCGCGCTTATTCGCGCACTCAAATTTGGCAATGATGGTTTGCCCGATATGGAGAGCGGACAGCTTGCGGAAATCGCCGCCCGTATTTCAGCAGCCGAGCGTCGCGCTATGGCGGCTGAGCGTGAGACAACGGATCGCCTGATCGCCACATGGTTGTCTGAGCGCATTGGCGCGAGCTTTACAGGACGCATTGCAGGCGTCACGCGCTCTGGCTTGTTTGTAAAATTGGTTGAGACGGGGGCAGACGGATTTATCCCCGCCGCCACTTTAGGCAATGATTACTATCGCTATGATGAAGCCCTGCATGCGATGATTGGCACACGCACTGGCGAAACCTATCGTTTAGGTGATATTGTTGAAGTGAAGTTAGTGGAAGCGGCCCCCTTTGCTGGGGCACTGCGCTTCGAAATGCTCTCGGAAGGCCGCCACAAGCGCGCTGGCTCCGCAGCCACGGGCAAGTTGCGGAAGTTCAGTTCCAAGGCCGCAAAATCTGGCAAGCCACCCGGCGTCACCAGATCTAAAACTTTTAAGAAGCGAAAATCACGATGACCTCTTCAGTCGCCACACAGAACATCGCAACAGACATCTCAACCGCACCCTCGCGTGATAGCTGGCAATCCATCAAGCGTGGATTTGCAGGCCATTGTCCGCACTGCGGCACAGGTGCCATGTTTCACGCTTATCTCAAGGTGAACGACACGTGTCCGACCTGTAAAGAAGAGCTGCATCATCAGCGCGCAGATGACGCCCCGCCCTATCTCACTATCTTCGTGGTTGGGCATATCGTGGGCGCATTGATGCTTTACGTTGAAGAGGTCAATGACGCTCTGCCGATTTGGATTCACGCCATTGTCTGGCCGCTGCTCACGATCGTGCTTACGCTCCTTTTGCTTCCCCGCATCAAGGGCGCATTGATCGGTTATCAATGGGCGCTACGCATGCATGGTTTTGAAGGCAATGCAGCTGGAAAGTCTGTGTCGAGTGAGTGACATTGCACAACTCCAAGGCGACGAACTGCGTGACAGCGTTTTACGCTTGCCACCCAATTCTGTGCGCCCCTGCCGTGCGGCCTCGCTACTGATTGTTGATTCTACGGGTTCGCAACCGCGCGTCCTCATGGGCAAGCGCCACGCCAAGCAACGCTTCATGCCCGGCGTCTATGTTTTCCCCGGTGGACGCATTGAAGGTGGCGACCGCAGAATGAACGTCTCTGGCGCTCTGCCTGAGATTGTTGAGCACCGTTTGGTCAAAGCCCTGCCCGGCGGTACGCCCGGCATTGCCCGCGCTCTGGCTCTGGCAGCCATCCGTGAGACCTTTGAGGAGACTGGCCTGCTGCTGGGCGATGCCGACTGCGGCACGCCTGACAGCCCTCCTGAGGGCGCTTGGACCAGCTATGCGGCCCATGGCGTCTATCCCTGCCTCGATGGCATGCATCTGATCGCCAGAGCCGTCACCCCGCCCCGCCTGCCCATGCGCTTCGATACGGTGTTCTTTGCCATCGATTCCAGCATGATTGTGGGCAAGGTTGAGGGGGTTGTTGGCCCCGATCAGGAGTTTGTGGACCTGCAATGGATCGGCTTTGACGAGCTGGGCGAGCTGCCCGTGGCCGGAATCACCCGGAGCATATTGATCGAGATGGAAAAGCGGTTAGAGGCCGGAATGAGCTTCCATCTGCCCGTTCCGAACTTCGGATTCGTCCATCAACGCTGGATACGGCAGGAAATCTAACCTGCGACCTTGACTTGTGGCCCGTCATTCGTATGGTGCGGGCAAATTCGCTGGCTGGGATTTCCCGCCATTTGTCGCTTTGCGGCAAAGACACGCCCTCAGGGCCTTATTAGGACGAGAACCATGGCAAAGGCCGCAACTATCAAGATCAAGCTGCTTTCGAGCGCTGACACAGGCTTTTTCTACGTGACCAAGAAGAACGCTCGCACCAAGACCGAGAAGTTCGTCTTCAAGAAGTACGATCCGGTCGCAAAGAAGCACGTTGAATTCCGCGAAACCAAAATCAAGTAGAGACAAGATCAAGTAGGGAAAAGTAGAGCGTTTCCGGCCAATTCCGGCAGCACTCCTAGCTCTCTGCTCAGATCAAACGAAATTTGGCGCTCCTTTTTGGGGCGCCTTTTTTGTTGCCTTAAAGGCCGAGCAGTTCAGATTTTGGAAATTTAGTGCGCTTAAAGCGAAGGTGGCCGGTCGGTGACGGCATTTTCGAGGAGGCCACTCCTACCGTCACCAACCAGCCGACCCCACGGACCCAGGAGATGCGGCGGACCTGAGCACCCCGTAGGGTATTCGAATGTTGGGGCATATGCCCTGAGATGACCCTACTCAGCCCAACATGAAAAGCAACAATTGAGACAGGTTAGTCACCGATAACCGCATATTTACCTAAAGACACACGGTTAACGTCAGAATCGTCTGAACTAAATTTGCCTCTCAACTCAGGCTAAAACGAGGCAATACTGTTAAGCTGCCGCTGCGGTGACACGATTTCTGCCAGCCTGCTTCGAACTATAGAGGGCCTGATCGACGCGCCGGAAGATTTCTTCTGGCGGCTCAGACAGCTTTGCCTCAGCAATTCCAACTGAAACCGTCACCGGAATTGCTCCCGCCCCGCGTCGGATGGTGAACGCATCTTCCTCAACGCTCAGGCGCACCCGCTCGGCAATCACTTTGGCAATGGCGATGGATGTGTCTGGCATCACCACCACAAATTCTTCGCCGCCCAAACGACACACCAGATCCACATCGCGCGTCACGCTCTTCATGCGCGCCGCAAAGATCTTCAAAACCTCATCACCCACATCATGTCCAAAACCGTCATTGACCTTTTTGAAGTGGTCAATATCGAGGATCATCATCGACAGAGGACGCATGGTTGAATTGGCCTGCACCAGCAAGGTCGCAAGGCGGCTTTCAAAATAGCGCCGATTGTGAAGCCCGGTTAAAGGATCAATCACAGCCGCCTCAATCGAGGCTTGCACATTGTCGCGCAGGTAATCCGCATAGCGTTTGCGCCGCACCTGCGTTTTGACGCGCGCAATGAGTTCATTGCGATCAATTGGCCGCGTTAGATAATCATTGGCGCCCAGATCGAGCCCGCGCAAAATACGTTCGCGCTCGTCCATATCAGCAATCATCACAATCGGCAGATGGCGCGTGGCCTCATTGGATCTCAACTGGCTGCACAAACGCAGACCATCGTAATCAGCAAGGCCCAAACTCACGATCACAGTATCAACGCCGCCCTCGGCAACGCGCGCCAATGCCATGGCAGCATCATCCAGCAATTCAACCTTATGCTTGGTGCCAAGGGCTTTCACCATACGCTCAGCAATCGCCTCACGGTCTTCGACCAACAAAATGGTCCCATTGTCGCCGTTGTCTTGGTTCAGAACGCACGGAACGCCCAGCGCAATGGAAGAGAGCGCGCGCGAGCGCAGCTCATCTTGAATGACTTTCAATCGCACGAGCGAGCGCACACGCGCCAAGAGCGCCACTTCATCAATGGGTTTTGTGAGAAAATCATCGGCGCCTGCATCGAGTCCGCGCACCCGGTCGCTGGGCTGATCCAGCGCTGTCACCATCACAACAGGAATATGCGCCGTATTGGCATCGGCCTTAAGGCGGCGGCAGACTTCAAAGCCGTCCATCTCCGGCATCATCACATCGAGCAGCACAATATCGCACAGGCCCTGCCCGCAAATCCGCAACGCGTCTTTCCCGCTCGTAGCGGTCAAAACCTCGTAATATTCAGCAGACAGCCTTGCTTCGAGCAATTTAACATTCGGCGGAAGGTCGTCGACAATCAGGACGCGCGCGCTCATCGGAAAAATCCAAAATAAAATAAATTCAAAAAAGGACTTCAGATAAATCTAAGTATTCAGATAGGTTTTAACGGTCTCAAGAAACTTCACAACGGAAATGGGCTTCGACAAATAGGCCTCGCAGCCGCCCTGCCGGATCTTTTCTTCATCACCACGCATAGCAAATGCCGTGATCGCAATAATGGGAATGTGCCGAAGATCGGGATCTTCCTTCAGCCAGCGCGTCACCTCAAGGCCAGAAACCTCCGGCAGCTGAATGTCCATCAGAATGAGATTGGGGACATGCTCGCGCGCCAGAGCCACCGCATCGACGCCATTGCGGGCCTGCAGCGTCCGACAGCCATTGGCTTCGAGAAGATCGTTGAAGAGCTTCATGTTCAGCTCATTGTCTTCTACGATAAGAACCGTCTTCATCTCGCGCTCAACTCCGTGCCACGCATTTGGTGGGATTATCACTATAGATTGTAACTGAAGAATCTTGCGAAAAAGAGAATCAATTCATGAAGGATGGACCTAATGAGGGTTAAGACAAAGCATTCCTCAGAATGGGCAGAGGCCCTCGCCCTGCAGGCGCTGGCTTTTATAGCAGCCGACCCCGAGGCCTTGGAGCGTTTTCTGGCCCTGACGGGGCTTGGACCCGACCAATTGCGGTCTTCCTTAACGGAACCCGCCTTCCTGATCGCCCTCCTCGACTATGTGCTGAGCGATGAGCCCCTGCTGCTGAGCTTTGCCGCCAACATCCAGACCCGTCCCGAGGACATCGACAAAGCACGGCAAATCCTAGTCGGGCCGGAGGCTGGGTACGATCTGTGAGCACACTGTGTCGAGATTGCCTGCATGAGATGCCCGGTGAGGAGCGGCGCTGCAAAGCCTGCCGCTCGCCCCGCGTCATTGCCCATGCCGAACTCGACCAATTGAGCGTTGCCCATATCGACTGCGATGCCTTTTATGCCGCCATTGAAAAGCGCGACGATCCATCTTTGCAGGACAAGCCCGTCATCATCGGCGGCGGCAAGCGTGGCGTCGTGTCCACTTGTTGCTATGTGGCGCGCACCTTTGGCGTGCGCTCGGCCATGCCCATGTTCAAAGCCTTAGAGGCCTGCCCGCACGCCACCATCGTGTTTCCCAATATGTCCAAATATGTGCGCGTCGGACAAGAAGTGCGCACCTTGATGGAAGAGCTGACGCCTTTGGTGGAACCCATCTCCATCGACGAGGCTTTTCTCGATCTCACCGGCACCACCCGCCTGCACGGCAATAGCTCGGCCCACACTTTGGTGGAATTGGCTGCACGCATTGAGAAAAACATCGGCATCACCGTGTCGGTTGGCCTCAGCTATTGCAAATTCTTAGCAAAGATCGCGTCCGATCTCGACAAGCCACGCGGCTTCGCTGTGATTGGTAAAGCGGAAGCCAGCACATTTCTTGCCGACAAAAGTGTTGGTTTGCTTTGGGGTGTAGGCCGCGTCTTCCAAGAGCGCCTCGCCAATGATGGCATCACGGTCGTGGGCGATATTCAAAACTTAGATGAGATCACCTTGCTCAAACGCTATGGCATGGAAGGCCGTAGGCTTTGGCAATTGGCGCATGGCATTGATACGCGCATCGTCAACCCGGAGCGCGAAACCAAGAGCATCTCTTCGGAGACAACTTTTAGCGAAGATATTCGCGATGAGGCATCACTCACACGCGCACTGTTTGTTTTGAGCGAAAAACTCTCGGCGCGCCTAAAGGATAATGATTTTGCCGGCCGCACCGTCACGCTGAAACTCAAGACCTCTGACTTTCGTCAGCGCACACGCGCCCGCACGTTGAACGAACCAACGCGCCTCACCACACGCATTTTTGAAGCGGGCCGTGATTTGTTGATGCGGGAATGTGATGGCAGCAGCTTTCGTCTGATTGGCATTGGCATCAGCGATTTAAGTGCTGCTGAAGATGCTGATCAGGGCGACCTTGTCGATACAGGCATTGTGAAAGAGCGCGCGAAGGAGGATGCCATCGACTCGCTGCGTGAGCGTTTCGGAACATCCGCCATCGTGCGCGGTATTGCATTTACAAAGGCAAAGAAAGACCTTTAGCGCTCGCCAATATTACGGCTTGCAGGGCTTCTGAGCGATGGGCTCAAATTTCGACAATTTGCCATTGAGAACATAATCGCCGTAATCGAGCTTCAGATTTCCCGACACGCCATTGGCAAACAGATCGAACGACAGCACATAATTGGGCGTGCCATCTTTCTTTTCTGGATCAAAATAGCTGACAGCTACGGGCCAATGGTTGATGCCCTTCAAAGCCTCTGACTTTGTTGCAGCATCATCATTGATCGGTGCGTCGCTTGCGTGACCAATCACGGTGAGCGTGTCGTAAACCTTGCCCTCGGGATCGGAGCCATCAAAGATTTTGACGCCGAAGGTTGCTTCGCCAGCCTGGGCTGCTTTGATAATCTGCAGCAATTGCGCGGTTGGAAACACCACATCCATGCTGACATCAAATTTCGCAGGCTGCGGCTTCGACATCTTCACAGACAGAGCCCCATCGTCGGAACGATGAGCAGAACCATCAAGGCTTTCGGATTGTCGCCCATCCACCAGAGTGTTGGTCTTGAAGCGGAAGTTCTTGCCATCGCCATCTTCAAATGTGCTGGTGCGCATATCTGAAATGCGACCCTGATTTTCCTGCAAGGAAATTTCAGTGATCTGGCGGAAAGTTGTGACATAGCCCTCACAGGCCGAGCCGGAGAATTCAAAGACGATGCGCCCGCGCGCATTCGATGGCGCGGAATTGCCTGTGGTCTGCCCCAGCTCCAGATCGTAAACAGCACGATGAGCCAGTAGGGCCGAATTGGGCGATGCAGCCATGGCCGCCCCACTTGATACGCCCAGCGCAAGCACACAAAGCAACGGCTTGAATGTCATCTGATGCGAGGCGAGCCGTAATGCGTTCTTCGTCATACTAGATAGCTCCTAAAAAGATCTTCTCGCTCATGCACGTAACCCGTGGCAGAAATAGGACATAACCTTGAAGGCCTAGCCACTTTTCAAGCTAAGCTGCTATTATCTGCACTCACTCATATAACATATCGATTTTGCCAAACAGAGGCTGCCATGAATGACATTGACGCCACCTTAAAACAATTGGGAATCAGTCTTCCCGTACCTGCGGCTCCGGTGGCCAATTATGTCGCCTTTGTTCGCTCGGGCAACCTCCTGATTATCTCAGGCCAACTGCCTTTCGGACCTGATGGCCAATTGGCAGAGCGCCACAAGGGCAAGCTGGGCGTTAATGTGTTCCACGAGGCAGGCCAAGAGGCGGCCCAATTGTGCGCCATTAATATTCTGGCCCAAGCAAAGCTGGCGCTCGGCTCATTAAACAAAATCACACGATGCCTAAAGCTCAACGGCTTTATCAATTGCGCCCCCGGCTTTCATGCCATCGCCCCCGTGATGAATGGCGCCTCTGATCTCATGGTGAAGGTGCTTGGTGACGCTGGCCGCCATGCGCGCGCAGCTGTGGGTGTTGCGGAACTGCCCTTGAATGCCGCCGTTGAAGTAGACGCGATGTTTGAGATTACAGAATGAGCTGGGCTTGGTTGACGCAGCAGCCGATTGCGCATCGTGGCCTTCACGATAGAGCGCAGGGACGGGTTGAAAACACGCAGCAAGCAGCCCTTGCTGCGGTAGAGAAACATTTTGCGCTCGAATGTGATGTTCATCTCTCTGCTGATGGTGAAGCCATTGTGTTCCATGATTTCGACTTGGAGCGGCTCACCCATGGCCACGGCCTCGTCGCAACCCAAACCGCCGCGCAACTCGCAAGTCTCACTCTCAAAGACTCGACCGACCACATTCAAACCTTGCCGGAATTTCTCACCGTGATTGGCGGGCGCGCGCCCGTCATCTGCGAGATCAAAAGCCATTTTGATGGCAATCTGCAATTGGCGCTACGTGTGGCCGAAATTGCCACGACCTTTGCAGCACCTCTGGCACTGGCGAGTTTTGACCCCAAAGTGATTGCGTTTCTGCGCCAGCGACAACTGCCCCATATTCCATTGGGCATTATCGCGCAGGCCAATTACGACCGCCCGAATGGTGAATGGTCGCATCTATCACCAGACGAGCGCCACGCCCTCGCCCATTGTCTGCATTACGAACACACACGGCCCGATTTTATTTGCTTCCGCTATCACGACATGCCCCATGCCGTGCCTTATCTGTTTCGCAAAG
>CAIUDK010000100.1 GCA_903897875.1 uncultured Hyphomicrobiales bacterium | reverse complement strand
TGACCGACCAATTCTTCGTCGAGCGTTATAGCCATGTGATGCACATCGTCTCAAACGTCGTTGGCGAGCTTGATCCCAAACATGACGCTATTGCTGCGCTCTCGGCCGGCTTTCCAGCTGGCACCGTTTCGGGTGCGCCCAAAGTGCGCGCCATGCAGATCATTGACGAGCTAGAGCGTGACAAGCGCGGCATTTATGGCGGCTGCATTGGGTATTTTGGTGCCTCAGGCGAAATGGATACCTGCATTGTGCTGCGCACGTCCGTTGTCAAAGATGGTATGATGCATGTGCAAGCGGGCGCTGGCATTGTTTACGATTCAAACCCGGCCAGTGAACAAAACGAATGTGTGAATAAGGCGAAGGCTTTGTTCAGGGCGGCTGAAGAAGCCGTGCGTTTTGCTACGCAAGGCAAGCGGGGACAATAACGTGTGGCCAATAGAGCGCGTCACTTGACGCCTCAATAGCCACGTTAGAAAACAACACGTCGGAAAAGTTTTTCCGACAAGGATCATTGGTATGAACGTCACGCTGATCGACAATTACGACAGTTTCACTTGGAACCTTGTGCATTATTTTGGTGCGCTGGGAGCCAAGGTCGACGTGCATCGCAACGACAAAATTTCCGTTGAGGAAGTTCTGGCCTCACAGCCAGAGGCCATCGTGTTGTCGCCCGGCCCCTGCACACCGCATGAGGCTGGCATCTGTCTCGATTTGCTCAAAGCAGCGCGCGAGACAATTCCGATGTTTGGCGTGTGCCTCGGCCATCAAGCCATTGGTGCCGCTTATGGTGGCGATGTCATCGTGGCGCCCCATCCGATGCACGGCAAGATCAGCCAAATTCAACATCGCGGCGAAACCATTTTTCAAGGCATCAATGGTCCGTTCAACGCAACACGCTATCACTCACTCATCATTGATCGCGCCACCATGCCAAAAGATTTGCGCATCACGGCCGAGACAGAAGACGGTCTTGTGATGGCCGTTTCGCATGCAACGCATCCCGTGCATGGCGTGCAATTTCATCCTGAAAGCATTCAGTCCGAACATGGACATTTGATGCTCCGCAATTTTCTTGACCTCGCAGCGGCATGGAACAAAACCCACGCGCGCATCGGAGCGCAATGACATGTCGATGGAAGTTTTCAAACCGCTTCTCGCAACAGTTGCCACCGGTGCAAGCCTGTCACGCCAAGAGGCGCAGCTCGCCTTCGACACAATGCTGGCTGGTGAAGCCACACCGGCCCAGATGGGCGCGTTTTTAATGGCGCTGCGCGTGCGTGGTGAAACGGTGGACGAGATCACCGGCGCCGTCACCGCCATGCGCTCCAAAATGCTGCGTGTGAAAGCGCCTGATGATGCGGTTGATATTGTGGGCACCGGCGGCGATGGCTCTGGCTCTTACAATGTCTCGACACTCGCTTGCATCATTGCGGCCGCTGCTGGTGTGCCCATTGCCAAACACGGCAATCGCGCCGCCTCGTCCAAATCAGGTGCCAGCGATGTGCTCACCTCGTTGGGCGTCACGATTGGCATTTCTGCTGCGGGCGTTGAACATTGCATCCAAGAAGCCAATGTCGGCTTCATGATGGCGACGGCGCATCATGCCGCTATGCGTCATGTTGGGCCTGTGCGCGTTGAACTTGGCACACGCACAATCTTCAATATTCTAGGGCCATTATCGAACCCCGCTGGCGTGCGCTATCAAGTCATTGGCACATTCTCGCGTGCGCTGTTGGAGCCCATGGCCCATGTGCTCAACGCGCTTGGCTCCAAGCATGTTTGGCTTGTGCATGGCTCTGATGGTTTGGATGAACTGACCACCACTGGCCCCACTTTTGTGACGGCTTTGCAAGACGGCGCCATCCGTTCGTTTGAAGTAACGCCTGAAGAAGCTGGCCTTGCGCGCGCCACGCCAGACGATCTCAAAGGTGGCGATCCTGCGCACAACGCCGCCGCTCTGCTAGGCGTGCTTGATGGAGCGCAAGGCGCCTATCGCGACATTGCGTTATTGAACAGCGCAGCAGCACTGATTGTATCGGGCCGCGCCAAGGGATTGAAAGACGGCGTTGCATTAAGCGCGCAAGCTTTGGAGTCCGGTGCCGCGCGCGCCACATTGCACAAGCTTATCGAGGCATCTCGCAAAGGGTAATCAAATGGCCGATATTCTAAAGAAGATCGAGGCCTATAAGCGCACCGAAATTTCGGAAGCCAAAGTGCGCATGCCATTGCACGCATTAGAGCGTCAGATTCAAGAGCAAGCGCCACCGCGCGGTTTTGTGCATGCGATTGAAGAAAAGCTTGGTGCCAATCAATTTGCGCTGATTGCTGAGATCAAAAAAGCCAGCCCGTCAAAAGGTTTGATCCGCGCTGATTTTGATCCTGCCACTCTCGCCAAAGCCTATGAAAAAGGCGGAGCTGCCTGTCTGTCTGTGTTGACGGATGAGCCGAGCTTTCAAGGCAAGCCTGAATATTTGGGGCTCGCGCGCAATGCGTGTCATCTGCCTGTGCTGCGCAAAGATTTTATGTACGATCCTTATCAAGTTTATGAGGCGCGTGCATGGGGTGCTGATTGCATTTTGATTATCATGGCCGCCGTGACAGACGCGGAAGCCAGCGCACTCAACCAAGCTGCGCATGATTTGCAAATGGATGTGCTGACAGAAGTGCACACGCTGGATGAATTGCATCGCGCACTTGTGTTGGAAACACGTTTGATCGGCATCAACAATCGCGATCTGCACACGTTCAATGTGTCATTGAGCGCCAGCGAAGAAATTGCCAAACACGTTCCAGACAATCGCATCATTGTGGGCGAAAGCGGCATTACCTCGCATGAGGATTGCATGCGATTGGCGCGCGCCAATATGGGCACGTTCCTTGTTGGTGAAAGCCTGATGCGCCAAGCTGATGTGACCAAAGCCACGCATGATTTGTTGCACGGCTTGGAAGGTTCAAGACGATGAGCGGACTGACCCATCTGTCTGCAACGGGCGAAGCGCATATGGTTGATGTGTCTGAGAAAGACGTGACACATCGCACTGCCACCGCTGAAGGGCGCGTTGTAATGCAGCCAGAAACTCTGGCGCTCGTGTTGTCGGGCGATGCGAAAAAGGGCGATGTGTTAGGCACAGCGCGCATTGCTGGCATTATGGCCGCCAAGAAAACACACGAATTGATTCCGTTGTGTCATCCGTTGATGCTTTCAAAAATTACGGTGGAGCTCACGCCCGATCACGCCCTGCCCGGCATCCGTATTTCAGCCACTGCAAAAGTCGCTGGCCAAACGGGTGTTGAGATGGAAGCGCTGACCG
>CAIUDK010000099.1 GCA_903897875.1 uncultured Hyphomicrobiales bacterium | reverse complement strand
GGCTCCATATCCTTATTGGCCAGAACCACGCGTGCATAAATCAGCGCGCCGATTTGCAGATTCGGTCGATTGCGCTTGGTGGCGCCCTCAAAGGCCAAAAAGTCCAAATTCGCAGCGTGACTGGCGCCAATGTCGATCTTGTACTTTTCGCCCTGTTTTTCGCGGACAATGCCCAAGACATTGTCTTCGAGCATGGGCATATACCTTCGCTGCGATTGATCGATCCATATCTTGTTGTTTCCTTCGTCTCGCAGAACACCTGCCCTGGTGGCGGCCAAATTCGCAACTTGCTGAACCACGCCGGCGCCTAGCCTGGTGCGGCCTTTCGTGGGTAGCGCGAATGCATCTCCGGGCATCAACACCTTGCCGATGGGCAATTCAGACTGTGGCTCGACGACATCGACAACGGCGTCTGGCGTGTCGGCCGTCTTGCGTTTAGAAGACATGGCTGTTGATGATGTTTGTTGCGAGTGTGCCCCATCACAAACTCGTGGCCGGTCCGGGGATCGCGTCGGGTCCATGCATGGCATAGCGTTCATGTCCGCCGTCGGAGTCAATCAAGCCGTTGGGCGCCAATTTTTTGGAACCCTCAAACGACATCATTCCGTGTCGTGTCATCACTGCACCGCGTTCATGTCTCTGGACAATTTCGAGGTGATTGGCACCATTGGTGAGGGTGCATTTGGCAAGGTTACCCAGGTCAAGCGCAAGAGTGATGGAGAAATGCTGGTTTGGAAAGAACTGAACTATGGCAAGATGAGTGAGGTACACATCAAAATTCACCGTTCATTGCACAGTGCTGCATGTATTCACAATCCCGCAATTTCCAACAGAAAGAAAAGCAGCTCTTGGTGTCTGAAGTCAATATTCTGCGCGAGCTCAACAATCCGCACATTGTTCGTTACCACGATCGCATCATTGCTCGCGAGCAAAAGAAGATTTACATTGTGATGGAGTTCTGCGGCGGCGGTGACCTGGCCACAATGATCAAGAAGAAGCAGAAGGAGGCCAAGTTCTTTGAAGAAGAGTTCATCTGGAAAGTGTTTGCCGAGACTGCCATCGCATTGCACGAGTGTCATCGCAAACAGAACGGCCGCGTGTTGCATCGCGACCTCAAGCCGGGCAATGTCTTCTTTGACTCTAACAACAATGTCAAGCTGGGCGACTTTGGCCTGGCACGAATTCTCGCCGAGAGCAGTATGTTTGCGCAGACGCACGTTGGAACACCGTATTACATGTCCCCGGAACAAGGTTTGTCGTTCGTTTTTTTGTTCAATTTTCACAATGATGAATGAAAGTCTCATTTCATTTTTGTTTCGCAGTCAAGGAAAGCAAATACAACGAGAAGTCGGATATATGGAGCTTTGGATGTTTGATCTATGAAATGGCAGCGTTGGTTCCGCCGTTCCGCGCGGCCAATCAGCTTGCGCTGGCCGTCAAAATTCAGCAAGGCAAGTTTGCACCGTTGCCCGAACACTACAGCAAGGATTTGGAGCGCGCGTTGCGTTGCATGATTCAAGTACATTATTTCACTCGCGTTGCTGTCATGTTGATACTTTTGATCTCAGTTCAAAAACGCTTTCAACAGGTTGAGTCTGAAAAGCGTCCCACCATCGAACAAATTTTGGCCTTGCCGCGCATCGCCATGAAGTACCGCGAAGTTCGTTTGAACATGAAAATTCAGCTGCTCAAACACTCGGAAGAGGAACTGAAGCGACGCGAGGCTGCGATCGAAGAGAAAGAAAAGAAGTTGGAAGAAAGGTTTGCCGCGCTGCACGTCGCTGAGAAGGCGTTGAAGCTGCGCGAACAGGCGCTTGG
>CAIUDK010000098.1 GCA_903897875.1 uncultured Hyphomicrobiales bacterium | reverse complement strand
CGCCCTTTTTTCATTTTAGGGACCTGCACCGGCAGAAGTCGATTAGAGGGCCTTGCCAGCGAGATAATCTGCGCCGCGCTTATAAAGCCGCTCCACTGCCTCGCCTTTGAGGCCCGGCATGTCAGTCTTGATCTTGTAGCCAATCTCGCTCTGCAAATAGGCCAGATGACGATAGCCTTCTGGAAAGCTCATGAGCTTGGTCTGATCGAGCGATAATTGAGCAGCTGGATCAACAGGATCCATGCGATCCTTCTCATAGATTGGCTGGCGCAAAACCATGCCCCATTTACCGTCGCGCTTTTCCAGGAAATCGTAGAAGCGACCTGTGCACACAACATCCACAAGAACGCCGTGGACGAGGGCGCGCTGCGAGATCGTCATCTTGGTCTGGGCGATGGCGCGATTGCCAGCTAGATCCGCTGAATGGCCGCCCAAGAAGTGCAAAATGCTGACGCCCTTGGCCCAGCCCTGTTTGCTCATCTCGATAAACTCGTCAGCCGTGCCCTGCGTCCATGTCGCCTGCATGACGCCGTCATCATGCCAAACGGTGCGAAAGCGGTCCCAATGGCCCGCATCGCGCCAGACAACCCAATTCTCAATGAGCTGACGAATGGCCAGCTGGTCGAGCAATGCCTGATCATATCCTTGGTTCATGTTTCCCCCGAAGCGCTTCGCGCACTCTCATATGTGACTGATTGCTGCCTATAGGGCTTTATCGCCAAGGAAAATGGTTTTGCCAAATCTTGTTTGCATTTGTCCTGCTTATTCTGCCTTGGCAATGAAGCTATGATGATGGAACCTGAATTGATTGATGCCAATCAAAATGAAATTGCAGATTATCTGTCATAGTATGAAGATGTTTCTGGTTGTTGGGTGGAGTGGGTGATGCGAATTCTTTGGGGCGTACTTGTGGTGTTGGCCGTCAACTCAGTTTCCATTGGCTATGCGAGTGTTCTTACGATGGCGTGTAAAAACGCGAACCAAGATTATGAGCTGATCTTGGATGATGAGTCCGGCGCCTTCACCCAAATCATCAACAATGCCGAGACTCGGTTGATTTTGCGAAGCCTCAAAAAGGAAAACGGAACGATCACCGCCAATGGCTATCTCAGTGGGCGTGGGACCGATTTCAGCTTCATTCATAAGTATTCGCCATCCATCACCTTTTCTTATGGCAATGGCGGCAAGCGGACCGATGAGTGTCGGGTGATTTCGAACGTGCGGTGAGTAAGCTGCGATGGCTGCATCGTCCGCATCAAACAAAAAGGCCTAGCAAAAATGCTAGGCCTTTTTTTTATGAGAGATTTGGTAGCGAAGGAGGGACTCGAACCCCCGACACAAGGATTATGATTCCTCTGCTCTAGCCAGCTGAGCTACTCCGCCCCAAAGCCTCGCATTTGCAAACTTACGTCCACAATGCGTCCCGGATATAGGTGTTTGCGACGCGAAGTGTCAAGCCAATGCACGCGAATTGCCGCTTTAGATTTTTCGCCCTTATCGCTCACGCCTTAGGCGCAAGAGCGTGAAGAGGCTGAGCGGCGGTAATGTCCGGCGCTCAATCAGGCTGACGTCCGTCCTATGCGCCAGCCAATCGCCAACAATTGCCCATGGGAATTGTGGTCGCCATCCCAAAGCACCGCTGCTTTTGGCAAGCCAAGCTTCAAGAGCCGCCATGGGGCCGCTCTCAGCCCCAATGTGGTTGACCAAAACAATCTCACCGCCGGGCTTCACCACGCGGACCAATTCGTCCAGCGTGCGCTCAGGTTCAGGCACCACACTCAAGACATAGGGCGCCACAACGGCGTCGAAGCTGGCGTCTGGGAAGCTCAGATGCTGCGCATCCATCACTAGGAGGGCATCGACATTGGCCAAGCTCTGTCGCTCCACGCGCTTGCGGGCCATGTTCAGCATGGGCTCGCTCAGATCAATGCCGGTGACCCGCGTGTGGGGACCAAACATCGGCAGTTCCAGCCCTGTTCCGACGCCAACATCGAGTATCTTGCCGCCGATCTGGTTGATAGCAGCAACCGCGGCCTTGCGGCCTGGATGCATGGTGGCAGCGAAAAAGAGGTCATAGACGGGAGCCCAGCGCGCATAGGCGTCTTCCACGTCTGAATGGCTAAGGCCGGGCGATGCTATCGTCTCTTTCATGCCGCGCTGGCCTGGCTTTCTGGCGTGTTACGCGTTGCCTTGATGAATCCTCCACCCAAAACGCGGGCGCGAGGCTCAATAGATTCGTAGAAAACGCAGGCCTGTCCCGGCGAGACGCCATCTTCACCCTGCAAAAGCTCAACGCAGAAGGTGTTGCCTTTGATCCGCAGCTTTGCGGGCACGGGCGGACGTGTGGAGCGCAAGCGCACGGCCAAATCAAGCCCGTCAGCTGCTAAGGCTGGCAGATCGCCGTCTCCGATCCAGTTTACATCGCGCAATTCCACGACATGAGTGGCAAGCGCTGAGCGTGGGCCAACAATCACAAGCCGCTTATCGGAATCGAGCCGCACAACAAAGAGTGGCTCACCGCCACCAGCCTCAGCATCGCTGAGGCCCAGGCCGCGACGCTGACCGATGGTGTAATGGATTAGGCCGGCGTGCTGGCCAAGGAGGCGGCCATCAATATGCATGATGTCGCCGGGTTCTGCCGCACCCGGCCGCAGTTTCTCAATCACCTCGGCATATTTGCCGGTTGGGACAAAGCAAATGTCCTGACTATCGGCCTTATCAGCGACCACGAGCTCAAATTCATGCGCGTAGTCGCGCACTTGAGACTTGGGCATCTCGCCAAGCGGAAAACGCAGCAAAGACAATTGCTCTGGCGTGGTGGCAAAAAGGAAATAGCTCTGATCGCGGTCGGCATCAGCCGCACGGTAGAGCGCACGTCCGCCATGCCCATCTGGGCGTGCGGCAATATAATGGCCGGTTGCCAAGACATCAGCACCAAGCTCGCGTGCGGTATCGAAGAGATCGGCAAATTTGATCTGCTGATTACAGGTCACGCAGGGAATAGGGGTCTCGCCCTCGATATAGCTCTGGGCAAAACGGTCGATGACCTTCTCCTTAAAGAGGGTCTCGTAATCCAGCACATAATGGGGAATGCCGAGCCGAGCTGCGACATTGCGCGCATCCTGAATGTCCTGACCAGCGCAGCAGGCCCCTTTACGGTGGACGGCGGCCCCGTGGTCATACAGCTGGAGTGTCACGCCAATGACGTCATAGCCGTCCCGCTTCAAAAGAGCTGCGACAACAGACGAATCAACGCCGCCCGACATAGCCACCACCACGCGTGTGTCAGCAGGCGCCTTGGCGATATCAAGCGAATTTAGGGCTGGTTGGGCGTGCCCAGCCATTTGGGTCTGTAATGACAGGGACATCAATGTCTCTCAATGGGCATGCAAAAGACGAGTGTTTTGAGATGCTGCCTTCAGAAAACCCATTCTGGTTCCAAAAGCAACCCGCAGAAAACGGCCTTGAGGCGGATCATTTTGCGAGGGGCGCCAACTGCCAACTGACAAGTAAGGTTAATGAGGTCTCTACAGGTGTCCCGATTAGACACGAAATTCCTAACTTTTGGGCTCCAAATCGGCAAAACATGGCTTTTTTGCAGCTTTGCCGCAGGCGTACGCTTAGGTAAATCTTAAATTGCGCGAGCTAATCTACTCAAACGATTTGGTTAGTGTGTTTGTGTGAGTGAGCGTCATGAGTGAACCCCAACGCCCGAGGGTCAAGTATGTAATCGGGCCTGATGGCAGCCCTTTAACAATCGCGGATTTGCCACCCGTGTCCACGAAGCGATGGGTTATCCGTCGCAAAGCGGAAGTTGTTGCTGCTGTTCGTGGTGGCCTCCTCTCGCTTGAAGAAGCGTGTGGCCGCTATACTCTGACGGTTGATGAATATCTCAGCTGGCAGATGTCCATTGATCAGCATGGCCTTGCAGGTCTGCGCACAACGCGCATTCAGCAATATCGCCAGTAGACAATTAAGGGGCGCTATTTGCGCCCCTTAAGTTTTATTTTTGACTTTTATGATTTGTCTTTTCCAAGTTCTTATTTGCTTTTTATAAGCGATGTGCGTGCTCGCAGAGCGTCAGCCAATCTTTGGCGTTCAAACACGATCACCACAATGATCCCGGCAACCAAGGGGATCAGCAAATAAAACAATCGGAAAACGATGAGTGCTGCCAGAACTTGGGCTTGGGGCGCATCAGGCATTGCCTTGATGAACACAAATTCCAGAACACCTAGGCCGCCGGGCGCATGCGATAGCAATGCAGCTGAAAACGAGGCCAGAAAAACGCCCAGCACAATGAGAAACCCCGGGTTCACCTCTGGCGGCAGCGCAAAGTAAATGATGCCTGCGGCACCCATCAACTCAATGGGGCCAGCCATCAATTGGCGCAATGAAATCGCTGGACGCGGATAGATGATGTGGAATTTGCCAATCGTGAGTGGCGGAAAATGCAAGGCTGAGCCCAGCATATAAAGGCTCACGCACACCAAGATACCAATACCCAGACTGCGGCCAACCCATTGTGGGGCTGCAAAAATACGCTGAAGAATTTCGGGCTCAATGACCAGAACGATGCCACCTAGCATCAACGTTCCGATGGCAAAAGTGAATGAGCAAAAGGCCACCAAAACAGCGATTTCAGTCAGGCTTAAGCCTTTGGATGAATAAGCGCGGTAGCGCACCATTGCACCCGAAAACACCGACATGCCGATGTTGTGCGACAAAGCATAGGTCGTGAAAGATGTCAGCGAGATGAAAAGCCACGAGAGTGGCTTGCCCAAATGCAGCAGCGCAATGCGATCATACCAAGCCAAAGCGGCGTAAGCGATGAGCGTTGAAACACCCGCCAATGCGTAATGGAGCGGCGAAATCGCCTTGAGGCTATCAACCACATCGGAGGCCGAAATGCCGCGCACTTCTTTCAGAAGGAGGGAAAATGAAAAAACGATCGCAGCCAGACCAATGACCGGCCAAAGATAATCAAGGTAACGTTTCATGAAAAATGGTGTCCGGTCCGCATCTGAGCCTTAAGAAAGAGTCGCAGATCCTAGAACCTGCGGGGACCTCGGCCTATCCCTGTTGAGATAAGTCTATCATCACAAGGGATCGTCGCGCCAGACTGACAATAAAGTAGGGCCCAAATGCAAAACGACCGCCACGGAAGCCGCAGCGGTCGGTTTTTCTTCAAAATTCAGCCGATTATACGGGTCTAAACCCAATCATGCCGCTATCGGAACGTTCACGAACGATTTCCATCGGCCGTTCAATTCCTTTTTCACGCCCTTCAAGAGACTGTGCCTTAGAAAATTCTTCGGCAGCCTCTTCATATTGCGCGCGGGCTTCATTGAGCTGCCCACGAAGTTCTTCGACCGATTGTTGCAGATTGTCCCTGCGACCGCGCGCTGCGCGAGCATAGGTGGAATAGGCAAAATGGGTGGTGTCAACGATGCCGGATCGTTGTTCTTCACCGGCAATCTCTCGATCCAAATCATTCGCCATACGACCGAATTCGGCAATCATGGCTTCTATTTGGGCGACGCGACGACGTTTTTCTTCCGATTGGAAGCGTTTCAGTCGAATAAGACTATCCCGCGACTTCATACTCTACTCCGGGACAAATATGGACACCTGCCGCCCGAATGGACGACGTACTTGGTTCCGCGAGACATGCTTATGATGAAGGACGGAGGTTTCCGCTTCCTTACCAAAGGGTGGCTTGATTATTTTTTTTAATTTTTAAACGTCAGTTTCGTGAAAGCTTTAGCTAATAGCTTGGCTTTTAGCGGGCATTTTCTGGCAATTGGGGCAATTTCAGGGCTCGCAACCGTGGAATCGCCCCGCTATAGATTGATTCGTGGACTTATTTAGGTGATTCGCGACACAATTCAGGTGGGTTAAGCGTCGCTTAATTAGGTTTTGTTAACCATTGCGCGTTAGCGTCATTATGAAGTTGAGTTTGGTGAATCCAATCTTAACAAGCCGTGATGCGCTTCGTCAGACGCTGCGGTCATCGTCCACGGGGGCAAGTGTGGGGACCTTAGATGCGCGTATTATTAATTGAGGATGACAGCGCAACGGCTCAAAGTATTGAGCTGATGCTGAAGTCCGAGAACTTTAATGTTTACACAACAGATCTTGGCGAAGAAGGCATAGATCTCGGCAAGTTGTATGATTACGACATCATTCTTCTTGATCTGAACCTCCCCGACATGTCGGGTTACGAGGTTTTGCGAGTATTGCGTGTTGCAAAGGTCAAAACACCTATTCTGATTTTGTCGGGTCTTGCTGGCATTGAAGATAAGGTGAAGGGATTGGGCTTTGGCGCAGATGATTATCTGACCAAGCCATTCCACAAGGATGAATTGGTGGCGCGCATTCATGCAATCGTGCGTCGTTCAAAGGGTCATGCTCAGTCTGTGATCGCTACGGGTGATCTTGTGGTCAACCTTGATCAGAAGACAGTCGAAGTTGGTGGTGCACGCGTGCATCTGACTGGCAAAGAATATCAAATGCT
>CAIUDK010000097.1 GCA_903897875.1 uncultured Hyphomicrobiales bacterium | reverse complement strand
CATGAATCGCATGGAATTCTTTGCAGCACTGAAGGATTTGGTCGCGCGCTATCCTGACTATTGCATGCTCCCCCCCAATGCTGAGGGTGATATTATCTTACGGCCGCAGGACGGCGTGGACGAAGCCACGCGCCAACGCTCCGAAAAATTTGCGCGCGCTTTTAGTGAAATTATGGGCAGCGGCCTTAGAAGTTCTCCCACACGCAACTCGCGCGGGAGCGGCTGGATATAATGTTGGGCACATTAAAAACAATTTTTCGAAATCCATTCGTGCTCGCCTTTGGCGGCGTGACATTGGCTGTTGTGGGTGTTGTGCTTGGGTTGATGATTCAAAACAACGCGAATGAAGAAGCCCGCAAAATCGCCCTCGAAGCCAAGCGTGCAGCCGAAGCCGCAGAATATTTGCGCCTCAATCCGCCAAAACCAGCTTTACAATTTCGTGTAACACCGCCACCGAGCGAAGATCCGCTCACACCGCGCTATGTGCAGCTTGGCGATGAACTCGTCGCCAATTTTGGACGAAGCGCACGCTTCATTCTTGTCGAAGTGAATCTTGGCACACGCTATGGCGAGGACGCCGAACAGCTCATCACGCTTCACAAGCTAGCCCTGCGCGCACAGACCTTGGCTATATTGTCAAAAATGACATTTAAAGATGCGCAGCGCCCTGATGCCAAGGTAACAATCCAGAACAACCTGCGCGTCGGCCTCAACAGCTTCCTTCAGGAAATTGATAAATTCAGCCCGATTGATGAAGTGCTGATTACACGCATGGTCGTGAAATAATTTAAAATACCTACGCCACGTGCTTGGCACGCAGATTGCTACATACATATCAGACGCAACTCAAGTGACTGATCTGATTAGCAAAATGGACGCACTCGACAATTTCTTCAACCCGCAGGCCTCAGCTCTCTCGCTGCGCAACAAGCGCATGGAGATTCTGGGATCAAATATTGCGAACGCTGGAACGCCCAATTTCAAAGCGCGCGATATTGATTTTGCGACTGAATACAAAACTGCGCTTGGCAATAACACTGTTGCCACAACTCAGCCGCTCCATCTGGCAAGCCTCGGCGGCGCCAGTGGCACTGGCGCGCAATCGCTTTACCGCGTTCCCGTTTCACCATCACTCGATGGCAACACGGTTGAGCTGCATGTTGAGCAATTGCAGTTTGCAGAAAACGCCACCCATTACGAAGCCAGTCTTCAATTCTTGCAAGAACGCATTCGCGGTCTGCGTAGCGCATTGAGGGGCGAATAATGAAAGCTCTCAACATCTTTGATGTTGCCGGTCGCGCGATGTCTGCTCAGCAGGTTCGCTTGAATACGGTTGCCAGTAATTTGGCCAATGCTCAGACAATTTCAGGTTCACCCGAAAGCGCTTATCACGCCATGCGCCCGGTTTTTGAGACAAAGTTTCCAACCCAACAAGAGGGAAGCGGCATCGCAACTGTTGATGCAGTGGAAATTGCTCAATCACAAATTCCACCTGAAAAACGCTTCGCTCCCAGCCATCCATTGGCTGACAAGGAGGGTTACATCTACGCCTCGAATGTCGACTCGAACGAAGAGCTTGTCGACATGCTGGAAGCATCGCGGCAGTACCAGAACAACATTGAAGTTCTGTCCACTGCCAAATCACTCATGATCAAAACACTTAGTGTCGGGAAATAAGCAGGAGATTTGAATTATGGCCATCACTAGCCCGACCTCGTCGACAACCAACACAACAGCGTCCCAACAGACGCTTGATAATTTGCTGGCAAAACTCGGCGTTACAAAAAACACAACGACCGGATCGACAACAACAACAAACAAGTCATCACTCGATCAGAGCGATTTCTTGAAGCTGATGACGTCGCAGCTGGCCAATCAGGATCCGTTTGCGCCACAAGATAACAATCAGATGATTGCGCAGATGGCACAGTTCTCGACTGTGACAGGTATCACGCAGCTCAACACAACAATGACGAACATGGCGACATCGCTCGGCGAAAACCGCATTGCGACAGCCGCGACATTTGTTGGCCGCACCGTTCTCGTTCCTGGCAGCACTGCGCTAACAGATAGCACAGGCGGCATCAGCGGCGCGATTGATCTGCCCTCCGACGCAACTGCGCTTACCGTTCAGATTTCGGACTCGACCGGACAGATCGTCAAAACAATCGATTTGGGCGCGAATGTCTCTGGCCTTGTTGGCTTCCAATGGGATGGCAATGACGCAAGCGGCAAACCTGTTGGCAAGTCCAGCTACACTGTTGGCGCAACCATGGTGTCTGGCGGCAAGACAACTGCAGCCGCGACAGACGTTTACGCACCCGTGACGGAAGTACCGCTGACCACATCAGCGACTGACGCGCAAACACTCAAAGTCGGTGGCATCGGCACAGTCGCCATGTCGTCCGTCCGAGCCATCAAATACTAAGTTTCACAATCGAATAACAGAGAGTACCCACATGTCATTTTACACATCACTCACTGGCTTGAACGGCGCACAGGCCGATATCGCAGCGATCTCCAACAACGTTGCCAACGTCGGCACGACAGGTTTTAAGCTGTCACGTGCAGAATTCGGCGATATTTTCGCAACATCACCATTGCAAAATGCAAGCGGCGCAGTGGGTTCGGGTACAATTCTCAAATCCGTCAAGCAGCAGTTCACGCAGGGTAATATCGCATCCACGCAGAACTCACTCGACATGGCGATTTCCGGCCAGGGCTTCTTCACCATGAAGCCAAGCCTGACATCAACACAGTCGGTCTATACGCGTAACGGCGCCTTCACCGTGAACAACAACAACTACGTTGTGGATTCACAAGGCCAGTTCTTGCAAGTGTTCCCAGTGAACTCCGACGGATCTGTCATCGCGACGGGTATCCAGTCAGCCAAGAATCTTCAGCTGCCATCAACATCGGGCTCGCCCAACGCAACTTCAAGCATTCAGCTCGGCCTCAACCTGCCAGCCGATGCCGCAATCATTCCTGACAGCTCCACATACAGTGTCAGCAATCCCTACAAGTTCGATCACACGAACTCATCGACCTACAATCAATCAACTTCGATCACGATTTACGATTCATTGGGCAATCCAACAATCGCGACCATTTATTATGTAAAGACTGCCAATGCGACAAATGTCTCGCCATCAAATAAATGGCAGACACATGTGTTCGTGGGCGACAATGAAGTGACACCGTCGCTCATCACATCGAAGGATGATCAGAGCAAGACGCTCTATATCAACAAGTTTGGCCAGACCACGACTGATCCCACAAAGCTCGATTCAAGCTTTGTCGCCAATCAGCCCTCACCACTTTATTATCAGGATCAGCAGACCAAAAAGGTAGCATCAACAGCTGCAGAAGTTGTGGGCGCGATCCAGAATTCTGTCGGCTTCGACTTTGGCGATACAGACGCCAACAAGGTCGACGTTGTTACCGATCCTAACCAATATTCGACAACCCGCGAAGGCGGCGCAACAGGTCTGACATCTCCATTCTGGGGCAAGGACATGTTCACCATCAGCGTGGACGGCTCACAGCCACAGTCGATCAATGTCAATGCGGGTTCTTACACTGGTGAAGAACTTGCTGCTGAAATGACTCGCGCAGTCAATTCAAAATTCAGCAATGCAAACTCCTTCCGCATCACAGACACGTATCGTGATGTTGGCGGCTCGGTTATTCCAGGCAATGACGTCTTGAATGTTGCTTTGTCCAAGGTTTCAGCCGACGGCACAAACGTGCCGCTCAATCCTCCTTTGGAAATCGACCTTCTGGGAACAGCAGGGTCTGCAGGTACGCCCCAAGTGGATGGCGTCTCACAGCAGTTGAACTATCAGGATCTGTCACGCGATCAATTGATTCAGCTTGCACAAAGCAAGGTGAATGATGCGCTCAACAGCCGTCACAATGAATTTGGAAAGCCTGCAAATTGGGTTGGTTCTTCGAACCCACCGATTAAAGTTGGCTATGATGTATCCTCACGTTCGCTCACCTTCACCGTTGATCCCGGTCAGCTTGGTCAGGATGCGTCCCTGCCCCAGAACCGTTACAACAACGTGCAGGTTTACAACCCAACTAGCACTGTTAATGATCTGGGTATTCCAGCTCAATCAGGCAGCAACCTAACGGCCATTCGCGCCAATTCTTCTTGGACAGGCGAAGCTGTTCTGCCTTCTGGCCCAGCTCTCACCAACTCTGCTGATCAGCGCACCGGCATTGAAATCACTTACAACAAAGACACACGTCAGTTTGTCTTCAGCTCAGGCACCACAGGCGAAGCGTCGTCGATCCGAGTTGGTCGCTCAAGCTTGACGACCATCAATGACGTGCAGCCGCAGATCAACAGCTTTGATTTTACAAACTTGAAGCTTGCTGCCAATCAGTCGATCAGCCTTGAAATCGACGGCCAGCAGTTTTCTTACACAACACCAACCGCAGTGACAGGCAGCGCCGACGTTCCGGGCACCTCGATCAGCGTAAATACATTCCTCAACAAGCTGCAGCAGTCGCTTCCTGTTACCTTCTCGCCGGTCACAGAAACAAGTGTTGGCAATACAACAACTGCGGACACGCAGGCTGTAAGCCTCTATGGGAACATATTGAATAACGACAAATTCACGTTCCAAATTCAGCGTGATGTTGATTCTGCAACAAGCGGTGAATCGCCAATAACACTCACGACAGCCTCTTTGGCAGGATTGACCAGCTCATCATCACCAGCTGAACGCGTTGCGGCAGTGAAGTCTGCGATTAATGCAGCCATTTCGCTCTACAACTCAACTGCAACCAACGACATTGCGGTTACGGCTGACATTGATCCTAACAATAGCAGTTCAATTCGCTTCACCTACGCCAATAAGGGCGCAGTTGGTAGCCTTGCAACCATCACACAGTCCACACGCGGTACTGTTGATGGTTCTGGCCAAACGCCGATTGATTACACAGCACAGACTGTTGTGTCTTCACCAGCGATCGTAACCAGCAGCGGAAATGCAAAAGCCGCTGAAGTTCAGGAACTCACCCTACAGGCTGCGGCCGTTGGTGATACCGTGAAGATCGCAGTGGGCGATAAGTACACCGTCTCTGTGCCACGCGCAGATGGTTCAGTCGCAACAGTCACGGCAACTGCAACGGCAGCTTCGGTTGCTGGCCTCGTTGCTGGCCTAAACGCTGCTTTCTCAACCGGCACTGACAATGGTCTGGTGACGTTCAAGGAAGACGGAACCACCAACTCCATCATCATGACTTATGCAAACCAGGGCGCAATCTCTGGCACATTCTCGATGAAGCAGGCCAGCACAGCGGTCGCCGGAACACAGACACAGATCCGTCCTGACTCAATTGGCCCGATCTCACTGTCCGTATCGAACGCTCGACTTCTCGTGAACGGAAATCCGGATGGCACAGCCTTCCGTCTCAACGTTCAGGCCAATGGCGTTGTAGAGCCACTCGAACCACAGGGTGCTGCTGGCAGTAAGACGCAAGCAGGCAAGCAGATCGGAACAACGAGCGCTACAAATTCCTCGTCGCCAGCCATGTATCTTGGCAACAACGATCTTCTGGGAATTGGTGCTGCTAAAACTGTGCAGGCCGTAGCAGGCACAGGTTTGGTTTCAACAGCTGCAATGGCGACTGGCACAACCGCCATCACGCCAATGAGCCAGACGTTCTTGCTCAATCAAAGCCTTGGCGAAAACAACATGACCTTCACGGTCGATGGTATCACCGGCACGATTGAACTTCCTATTCGCGCCTATACGGGTGACACTTTCGCCGCTGCAATTCAGCAGCGCGTCAATCAAATTCAGGATCCTGTAACGGGTCGTGTTGTGAGTGGCGTGACTGTGAAGTTTGACTCAAGCAACAATCGTCTGATCTTCACGTCCGGCACAACCGGATCGACGTCTCAGATTAACGTTGTGGGACCCGCCAATTTCGGTCTCTCGCAGGTCACTCAGACACAGGGCACAGTGCCGTCCATCACGGTTCTGGAGCAGGCAACAGATACGCTTGGCAATAAGCTCTATGTTGACCAATACGGCAACACGACAACAACACCGCCGTCGACAAAGCTTCAGAGCTGGTCGCCACTCTATCTGACACCAGGCCAGCTGACCTTCGATACCGCAGGTAAGTTGATCTCGCCAAAGCAGGGTGTGGTCTATTCACCATTCGATCCAGCCAATGGTTCAAACCCACTGAACCTGACCATCGATTATGGTAAATATTCAACGCAGAACACACGCCCCTTCTCTGTGCAGTCATTGACGCAGGATGGTTATCCATCAGGGTCTTTGAACGGTCTGAACGTTGATGCGAGCGGAACGGTGACAGCCAGCTATACCAACGGCCAGACAACGGCTCTTGGTAAGGTGATGATCGCCAACTTCGCCAACAACAACGGTCTCAAGCAGATTGGTAACGCCAACTACGTTGCAACATCTGTGTCGGGACAGGCGTCTCTTGGACAGGCGGGTGCTGATGGCTTTGGTTCGATCCAGGCTGGTGCGCTTGAACGTTCGAACGTGGATATTACTGCCGAGCTTGTTAACCTCATTACCGCTCAGCGTAACTTCCAAGCCAACGCAAAGGCCATTGAAACAGACACAACCTTGACGAATACGATCATCCAAATCCGCGGCTAACGTCGCATGATGTGACGTTATTTTGACTGAAAAGTCACTTGGCACAATATTCGCTGAGTAACGTCTATGGACCGTTTAACTCAAGTAGCACTCAATTCGATGCGCCTCCTCGCTGATAATCAGCGGGTAGTCGCATCGAATCTTGCTAACCAAAACACAATTGGATTTCGGAAGGATCTGCCTTCCAACCTAACCTCTGTCTACCTCCATGGTGAGCAGGGCTTAGATGATCGTGTCTTCGCATCGCGCGGCCAGACAGGTGTAGATGCCCAATCAGGTACGTTGATTCCGACAGATAGGCCCCTCGACATAGCTGTTGAAGGCGATGGCTACATTGTCGGTCAAAACGCAAAGGGTGAAGACGTTATCACGCGCCGCGGCGACCTTTCCGTGACCGCGGATCGCAAATTACGTAATGGTGAAGGCCTTCTGATTATGGGCGATCAAGGCCCAATCACAGTGCCTCCCTACAGCAATATTGATATCGCACGCGACGGCACCATCTCTGTGCAGCCCTTTGGGGCCGCTGCAGGAGAAAGCATTGCTGCGGGCCGCGTTAAGCTCGTGAGCGTGCCTGCGGACAACATTCAAAAAGGCTTGGACGGGTTCATGAGACCCATGGATGGCAAAACCCCCGCCGCCGACGCCAAAGTGCAAATCAACGCAAAATATTTGGAAGCGAGCAACGTCAATTCCGTCGACTCCATGGTCGATATGATTGAGACGACCCGCTCCTATGAAATGAAAGTGAAGCTGCTCGCTATGGCCAAGGATTTGGACACAGAAACAGCCAAGCTAATGAGATCAAACCAGTAAACGACTGACAGAAAATTGACACTTCCGATTTGGAGATACGACGATGCCTGATGCACTCCATGTGGCCAAAACAGGATTAAACGCCCTTCAGCAGAAGATGAGCGTGATCTCGAATAACTTGGCCAACGTGAACACGCTTGGCTTTAAGCGTGACCGCGCGAACTTTGAAACCTTGCTCTATCAAAACGTCCGCGACGCAGGTGCCCAAACATCACAGTCCACCCAATTGCCAAGCGGCTTTGAAGTGGGAACGGGCGTGCGCATCGTCTCAACCGACAAGCTCTACAATCAGGGCAATATCGTTAACACTGAAAACTCACTCGATATGACAGTGGATGGCGCTGGGTTCTTTCAGGTGCTCATGCCGAATGGTCAAATCTCCTACACACGCGCTGGCAATTTTACCAAAAATTCCACGGGTCAGATTGTGACACCAAGCGGCTATCCAATGGAGCCCGCAATCACCATCCCTCCCAACGCAACGTCGGTTAACATTTCCGGCGATGGCATTATTTCGGTTGCCATTCCAGGACAAACAAAACTGCAGCAGGTCGGCCAGATTGAAACCGCGACTTTCCCCAACAACGCTGGTTTGAAAGCCATGGGCGAGAATTTCTTGATGGCAACATCAAGCTCAGGCGATCCGGTTGTGGCGGCACCTGGCACCGGCGGCAATGGCAAATTGCTGCAAGGCTCGCTGGAATCTTCCAACGTCAACGTCGTCGAAGAACTCGTCAACATGATCGAGACGCAGCGTGCTTATGAGGTCAACTCAAAAGCCATTTCAGCCGTCGATGGCATGATGCGCTTCTTGACGCAGAATATTTAACGAGGTCACCATGAACGCCGCCCGTCTCGCCTTCATCCATTCAGGTCTCTTGCTCGCAAGTCTCTTGCTCGCAGGCTGCTCCGCGCAGCGTGAAGCGAAGATCTCTGAAAATTTTCAGGTCGATTATGACAGCGTGGTCCCTGCAAAACAAAAGATTGCAGACGGCTCGCTCTATTCGCCAGCACTGACAGGATTTTTTGTCGGTGACAGACGCGCACGCAACGTGGGCGATGTGATCACAATCAATCTGGCCGAAACAATGGCGGCAACCAAATCGAACGATGGCTCGGTCACACGTAAGGGCACAACAGCTCTGGGCCTTCCTGGCGTTCTGTTTGGACCTGGTTCTTTGTTTAGTGGCACGATTGGAAATAGCGCCAATTTTGCAGCAAATACGGCCCAAACCTTCGCAGGTACGGGCGCAGCCAATCAAAGCAACAGCATCACCGGCAAAGTGACTGTGATGGTCACGCGCGTCTACGAGAATGGCAATATGTGGATCCAAGGCCAGAAGGCTTTGACGCTCAATCAGGGCGAAGAATATGTTCGTGTTTCAGGTCTTGTGCGTCCAGAAGACATCAAGACCGGCAACATTGTTGACTCCAGCAACATTGCACAAGCTACCATCAGCTACACAGGCGCTGGCGATCTCGCCGATGCCGCAAAGGAAAATTGGTTTGGTCGGTTCTTTACTCAAGCCGCCCCCATTTAAGTGGATGAAAACCATGTCTCGCACAGCCAAACTTCTGCTTCATAGCTTCATGACTCTGTCCGTCTTAATGGCGGGGCAGAGCGTGAGCTTTGCGCAAAAAAGTGGTGAAACATCTGAACGCCTGAAAGATCTGGCAAGCATTGGCGGCGTTCGCTCCAATCAGCTTGTTGGCTATGGGCTGGTCGTTGGTCTCAACGGCACGGGTGACGGTAACGTGGGCGCAACCAACCAAACAATGCAAAGCCTTGTGGCGCGCTTTGGCCTGACGGTTGATGCCAATGCCCTCAATCCAAAAAACGTCGCCGCAGTTATGGTGACAGCCGAAATTCCTCCCTTTTCAAAACCCGGCCAAAAAATTGATGTGACCGTTGCCTCGCTTGGTAAAGCGGCGAGTTTGCGCGGCGGCAGTCTTTTGATGACTCAATTGGTAGGCGCCGACAACGAGACTTATGCTCTGGCACAGGGCAATTTGGCCGTTGGTGGTCTAGGCATCACCGGCAATGACGGCTCCAAGCTTTCTGTGAACATTCCAACTGTCGGGCGTATTCCTGGCGGCGCATCTGTTGAAAAAACAGTCGCGAACTCATTCGATACCATGCCAAGCATGCTGGTGAATCTGAACACACCAGATTTTTCGACAGCCATGCGCATGACAAAAGCCATCAACACCGTCATGGGTCCTGGCACTGCATCGGCCATGGATGCCACAACCATCAACGTCACAGCCCCCAGAGAGCCAGATAAGCGCGTAAGCTTCATGGCCGCTTTGGAAGAAATTCGTATTGAGACCGGCACACCCCCTGCCCGCATCATCGTCAATTCGCGCTCCGGCACAATTGTGATTGGCGAGGGTGTGCGCGTCAGTCCAGCTGCCGTATCGCATGGCAGTCTAACTGTGCGTATCAAAGAAAATCAGAATGTATCGCAACCTGGCCCAACTGTTGTTGGTAACAATCAAACAGCGGTAGGCGGTGGACAGACAACGGTCACACCAGACAGTCAGTTGTCCATCGATCAGCCACCTGCGCATACATTCTTGTTTGCACCCGGCGTTCAGCTCTCCAGCATCGTCGATGCCATCAATGCTGTCGGCGCTACCCCAAGCGATCTTGTCGCCATTCTCGAAGCCCTCAAACAGGCCGGTGCACTGCATGCCGATCTGATTGTGATCTAGGACAAGACAATGGACATCTCAGCCACCAGTTCAATAAAGCCTCTCGCCGCCAAACCCGACAGCCTGCCACTTGATGTGAGCCGCTCGATGGGCGCGAAGGCGTCGCTCAAGCAGGCTGGCAAAGGCTTTGAAGCCATGATGCTTCAAGAGATGATGAAGGCCATGCATAATTCTTCGCTCGGCGAGGGGCTATTAGATAGCGAGGCCGAAAAGCCTTTCCAGACGATGCTCGATCAAAATTACGCAACTCTTGCAGGCAAAAGCTTCAACTTGGGAATCGCCGACGCGATTACGAGAAGCTTGAGCCCGCCTGTCAAACCACCGGTGAAATGACGCATGACACATAATGCGAAACCATTTGGAACCGATCTATGACCGACATTCTCAGCATTGGCTCGTCGGGCGTCTCTGCTTATCAAAAGCAGCTTGAAGTCACTGGCAACAACATTGTCAACGTGAACACCGACGGCTATGTGCGTCGCGATGCGCAATTCGTGACGGCCGGCCAAGGCAACAATATCATGACCATGAATGCTGGCTCCGGAAGCGGCGTCATCGTTGATATGGTGCGACGTGCAAGCAATCCTTTTTTGCAAACCGAAGCGCAGACGGCTGTCTCGCTTGATGGACGCGCACAAACCTTAGCCGACAATCTATCTCGTTTGGAAAAGTCCCTTCTCACTGGGTCCACAAACATCAGCACAACTGTGCAAAATTTCTTCAACAATCTCCAAGACGTCTCCAACAACCCCAATTCCATTCCCTCACGCGCTACGCTGATTGAGGCTGGGCAGTCGGTAGCAAGCCAGTTTCACACACAGGCTAATCTGCTTGAGAACGAGCTTCAGTCGACAGTCAAAGATGTGAAGTCGACACTCGATCAGGTGAATGCGCTGACGCAGTCGATTGCTCAGCTCAACTCCAATATTGAACGTGGGTCTGCAGGGAAACAAAAATCCAACGACCTACTCGATCAGCGCGATAAAGTTTTGGGGCAACTGACGAAGCTCGTTGGCGTCACCATCACTGAAAATCCAAATGGCACAATTGATTTGGCGCTAGGCGCATCAAGCTCGGGTCCAGCGCTGGTCAAAGGCTCCGTTGCCAAATCGCTCACGGCCGTTGAGGATGGAAACAATATCAGCATTGTGTTCGATCAAACAGGCTTGAACACACCAACAGACCAGCTCACCAATGGATCGATTGCAGGCACCTTGGCCTATCACGATCAGGTGCGCTCAACGTTGCATGAATTTAATCGACTAGCGCAGGGGCTTGCCCAAGCCATCAATGCGCAACACCAACAAGGCGTCGACATCAACGGCAAGCCAGGCGGGCAAGTCTTTTCGACCTCCGGCTTTGTCACGACCGACGCCACAACAAATCGCGGCAGTGGCGTAATCCATGTCGCCTCCAGCGCAACAGGCAGCACGACATCTGGCTATCAGGCGTCTTATGACAGCCAGTCGCGCGCTTGGACCGTCACCTCTCTTACAACACAGAAATCGGTAACGAGCAGCGGCTCGATCACGCTGGATGGAAATGTGTTTTCCTTCAGTGGCACGCCTGCCGGTGGCGATAGTTTCAAAATTACACCAAGCGAGAGTTCTGCAGCCGACATTCAATTTCAACTGACAGATCCCGCCAGCATTGCCGTGTCATTGCCGCGCTATGCAGATCAGACATTGTCAAATACAGGCACGGGACTCTTAAGTCTCGATACGCTGAACGGATCATCGGCGGCCCCCAGCACGGCCCAGATTCAAGATATTTTCAGCCACTCTCTCTCGCCACTCAGCGCGTTGGGTGTGAAGGCCAATGGCACCGTAGCCCTGATTGCATCAGGCACGCAGCAAGCGAACCTCAGTGCGCTCCACAACATATCTGCAGCGACATTCTCACTGAATATAAAGGATCTATCCGCAACGGATAAGACACAGCTCCAACTTGGGCTGAACGATGGCACAAACATAAATCTCGATCTCACCCTCCAAGCGGGCGGAAGTCTTTCCAGTCTCGCCGACGCGATGAATCAAAGTTTGAATGCCAGCACTACGCCCGATCAAATTCGGGGAAATTTCTACGCCAGCGTGTCGGATGGGAAGATCACGATCAACGCGCTGACATCGAATTTTATCACATCGGCCACGGTGAGCGGAGCCGATCCAACAACAGGCACGACGACCTATTCGGCAGCAGGTTCGATTGAAACACCCACCAATAGCGGTGCTGTTCAAATCTTCACGCGTGAAGGACGTCAACTCTCTGGTCCAGCACTGACCGCAGATGAAGCCAAAAAATTATTGACCGTGGCCAACGGCTTTTTGGCGAGCGCTGTCTACCAGCCCCCATCGCAGACCGCTGGCTATCGCGGCCTATCAATCAACAATGCAGAATCGTTGTTGAGTTCATCAGGCGATCAGTCCAGCCAGACGATCCATATCAATGCTTATCCTGAGACGAATAGCGCCCAATTGTCGGCAGCTGGCGCGCCGCTGGCTGGAGCAGTCTATGCATTGAAAATTGCTGGGCTGCCAAGCATCCAGCTCGCAGGCGATGACATTGCAGGTAAAAATGCCTCCGCGGTCACAAGCAAACTGCAAGATGCAGCCAATCAATTTGCCAGCACGCGAAGCGTTTTGGGTGGCGTGATCAATTTGCCTTTCGGGGCAAATGCCAGCGCGCTCAACTCAACATTCACGATGAGCGTGAATGGACAAGATCAACAGATCACATTCAATCAATCCCTCTCCAGCACTGGAGAGCCCACGTTGGGGGGGACATTCACAGTTTCTGGTCCGCTCAAGATCAACGCATCGCTTGTCGATAACACCGACAGCGCGGGCAACGTCATTGGGCAACAGACAGCTGATGGAAAATTAGTCTTCCAAGACACCAATGGGAAATATGTCTACAAAGCCGCTGGTGGAAATTTCCAAGAGCTTGATGCACAAGGTGCCTATCAAGATCTAAGCCCAGGCACTGATACAACAGGCTTTACGGCTGTTGGTCAAAAGAGAATTGTCTTTTCTCTGCCGCCGGAACTTGCATCCGCAACACCAAGCATTTCCATCACTGGTGCTGACACGACAAGTTTGGGATTGGGAGCTGCGTCTCTCAGCTATACAATTTCTGCGGCTGCTGCGCCTGTCTATGACGCAAATTCAGTTCCATTACACACGTCGGCAACGTTCCAAGTTCAGGACAAGAATGGAATTGGCGCGGCCTATAATATCAATGTGAGTATCACGGACGGTGTTGTCACCATCACCGACCCAGATACTGCGGGCGCGCCGATTGATGCCAATATTACCGGCAGTCTCAACGCGCAGGGTCGCCTGACACTCAGCAGCAAGGATTCACAATTCAATTTCCTCTCAACGACGACTGCAAGCCGCGATGAAGCAGCCAAGGTTGGTTTTTTGGGAACTGATTTGACTGTGTCGCGATCTTATTCACTGGCCTCCGACGTGCCTGTGAGTGCTGATGCACTTGCCTCCACGTCAAATGTCATTCGCATTCAAGATGGCGCCGGCACGCGCAATTTAAATATCGCCTTTGTTGGTGGACAAGTAACAGTCACTGATGCCGACGCCAACGGCACGCCGGTTGACGCCAATGTGACGGCGCATCTCGATGCACAAAATCATTTGATCCTCACCAGCACGGATCCGTCTTTCACAGTTTTGACAGACACTCCTGCGCATGTGGCTACCAATTCGGCTCTTGGATTTTCGGGATCGAACCTGACAATGGCAGGCAGCGATTCCAATCTTAAAATTAGCTCAGCTATTTCTGCAGGGCAGAGCGATCTTGTTGATACATCCAAGAGCGTCTCGCGCATTGCGCAAAACACAAATATTTCATCGGAAGTTCCAGAAGATCTTCTGGTAACAATGACAGGGCTATCAAGCGCAGACCGCGGATCACTGATCGCCTCTTATCCGACGTCCGTCACCAGACAAGACCCAGTCATTCCTGATGTGACTGTGCGTATTATTTCGCCCGCGTCAGGCGATACGCCTGGACAGCTTGAGATCTTTGATAGTGTTTCAAAAAAGAGTCTAGCCACGCGCGCTTATACATCAGGGCAGCCAGTGGAATATCTGGGCCTGAGTTTTCACGTCACGGGCGACCCGAGCGCAAATGACGAATTCACAATCACCGCCGACACAACGCGGAGCGGCGATAACCGCAATGGTATTCTGCTAGCAGGACTTGCAAACTCAGATCTCTTTGGTGCGCAATCAGGCTCGTTCCAAGATAACTACACCACTGCAGCCTCCCAATTGGGATCAGCTACGCAGGCCGCTGTCGATAACGCATCAGCGACGAAGCAACTTATGTCTGGACTCACAGCCGCCTATGATTCTGTAACAGGCGTGAGCCTTGATACAGAAGCGGCTGATCTCCTTCGATATCAACAGGCCTATCAAGCAAGCGCGCAGGTCATTCAGACCGCGCGCACTATGTTTGACACAATTCTTAAGACCTTCTGAGGTGGACCATGCAAGTCAGCACGAAGCAATTTTATCAAAATCAAGTTGATCAAATGGCGACCTTGCAGAAGGCGCAGAACGATATTCAAGAGAAGATCACAACTGGCAAGGAAGTCTCCAAGCCATCAGATGATCTTGTGGCCTTTAGCCATGCGTCACAACTTTTGTTTCAGCAGTCGCAATTGACGCAATATAATAAAAACATGACCGGCGCGAGTTCGGTCATGAAATCCGAAGACAATGCATTGACGCAATCTGCTGTCATCGTGACGCGCATCCAAGAACTTTGCGTTCAGGGCAGCAGCGACACGTACTCTGCGGCTGATCGAAAGACACTCGCCACTGAAATGTCGCAACTCAAGCAGCAGCTGATGGATCTTGCAAATTCAAAAGATGTGAATGGTGACTATATTTTCTCTGGGTCAAAATCCTCAACGCAACCTTTCTCAGCAGATTCTGCCGGTGTCGTAGCCTACAATGGCGACACCAACCATCGCATGGTTGAAATTTCGCAAGGATCTCAGATTGCTGTGGGAAGCACGGGCGCTGAAGTGTTCATGCATGTCGCTGGCAATACAAGCACACCCAATAGCTCCATATTTGATTCAATCGATTCAGCAATTTCAAAACTGAATGCTGGGCAGAGTGTTTCAGCCAATGTGAGCGACATGAAATTAGCGCTTGATCAGATCACCAATTATCAGGCGAGCAACGGTGCACGCTTGAGCAGGGTTGATCTTGAGCAGCAGAACAATCAAACAACGCAGCTTAACAATAAGACTGCGCTTTCAAGCTTTCAAGATGCGGATGTCAGCGCGCTCATCATTGAACTGACGCAAAAGAGCACTACGCTCCAAGCGTCACAGTCGGCCTTCATCAAAATAACGGGTCAATCGCTCTTCAACTATCTTAGGTAGGTGAAACAGGATGCTGCGGTGCTTCAAGCTTGGGTGTTTCGGGCTGGGCCTCAGCCTCAACATCAACGACGTGCATCTGTGAATCAGCATTGAGATAGAGACGACGCAATGTAGGTAGACGCTCTAATGTTTCGGCCCATTTCAGGTCGAACGGCGCGCCCATCCATTCGTTCATGTCGACAAGTTTTGTGTTGATGGTTTTGACCATCTCACGCGTCGCATCAATCGTGTTGAGTTCGTCAGGAATCAAAAACTCTCTTTGCGAGCTGTGCAACTCGGCTTCCAAGAGAACAAGCGCGTCAAGATATGCCGTACGGTCAAGACGCAAAGTTTCTGGATCCTCATGATGCTGAGGCGTTTGCAGCTGGGTGAGCCGTTCATAAATTTTGCGCAATTGGTTTCTCTGTTCTGACTGAAAGAACGAGATAACCATGACAATAGCAGCGAGCATCAGAAGAAGTCCGAAGACTATGATGAGCGAATCCATATGTCTAAAAGCCTTGTTTGTTTGGTCCGCATGCTTATCGCAGAATTTTTAGAAAAGATACATTTTGAAGTCCTCCCGTAAAATTAAACATCGAAGACATTTGGTTGGCATAGAGATTGCTGAGTTCAGATCAACAGTTTTTATAATTTGGAGTAACGGCATGAATGTGTCCGCCGTGACATCGCAGCAGAGTGGATCTGTAACGCATTCGATCAAATCCGCCGCCAATGCGACGGGATCGAATTTCGATTACCTGCTCAAGCAGGCCAATATTGAGAGCAGTCTCAATCCCAATGCGCGTGCTGCGAAGAGTTCGGCGCTCGGTCTCTATCAGTTTACAGACAGCACATGGCTCAAGATGGTCAAAGATCACGGCGCGAGTCATGGATTGGAATCGGCAGCGACCGCGCTGAAAGCCAACACTCTATCGGCGGAAGATCGCGCGGCCCTTTTGGACATGCGGCGTAATCCTGAGCTAGCAACGCGCATGGCGGCGGAATTTGCTGCCGACAATTCAAAAGTTCTCACGGCGGCTGGCAAGAAAGATATCGGCGCCCAAGATCTTTATTTGGCGCATTTTCTAGGCGGTGCTGGCGCTGTTAAATTTCTAAATGGACTGAATGCAACGCCTGATGCACCCGCAGCAAACGCTCTTCCCTCTGCGGCCCAATCAAATCAAGCGATTTTCTTTCCGAACGGACAGGCAGCGAGCTTCAGCGATATTTACGCTCGCTTCCAAAGCAAATTTGCCGGCATGACGGCGCCATCGGCTGCAACAGCACAACTGGCGCAGAGTGTTTTGGAAAAGGCTGGCCTCTTGCCTAATAGCCTCCTGAGCAACACGCCACAAACACTGAACACGGTTGACGCAGCGGCCGCATCACAAAATGCAGCAACAGTTGGCGCTTCCACGTCCAATCCAGCTTTGGGTTCAGTGCCTGTCAGCGCAGATGCGATGGGACATTTCCTTCAATCGTTCGAGGGAGCTGAAACGGCGCCTGACCTTGAGGCAGTTGATAGCTCTGTAAGTGAGCGCGGCGTATCAGAAGGCGCAACAAACGTGACATCTACATTGGACTCTGCAGAAATTAATCGTGATCCATTTGCACTCTCTCTTGATATGGGTCCTGTCCTCGACTTGAGAGACATGGGCAATCATTTCAAGACATTTGCAAATGATCCTAGCGCAATGGTGGCACAAAGCAGTCCGTCATTTTCGGAAACCAATCATCCAAGCACGTTCAGTCAGCTTGCAGATGTGGTGAAACCGCAGGTCGTCTCTGATATAGCTGCACCTCTCGAGGCGGTGCGCACGAGCAGCATTTTGTTCATGCCATTTTCTGCGAGTCGATCAGTCGAAGCCAAGACGTCCGACTCTATGGAAGTTTTTTCACCTAAGGAAGCGCCAACATCTGAAGCTACGACAGTTGCGCCAGATCCATCACAAAAATCACGTCAGTGGGTTGGATTGTGGAGTCTTGCTCCAAGTTCGAGCCGGACAACAGCCTAAGGCTTCGGCGCAGTCTTTTCATCATCTGTAAGAAGCCGGGCTATTCCGGTTTCAATCAGATGATCGGCATCAGCGCCAGCCACATCAATTACAATGCCTTCGGGCAAACGCACACCGCGAAGTGTTCCTGATTGGATCAGGCGCACAGAGACATATTTTTCGTCGTCGGGTGCCACAACATCCGACGCTGAGATCGCATGATCCTCAACATGGGCGGTGCCCTCCTCGTGCTCTTCACCAGCCTCAAGGTTTTCTGTTTCGACAATGGCTGGTGGAAACATTCGGCTGACTGTGAGTGGCTTATTGGGCGGCGGAACATCTTTGCGAACATCTTTGATCCGCAACTCTTCTAATGTCTGCCACATCCGCAAAAGCGCAAGCGTTTGCACAGAGCCAGTTTGCGTATTGTGGTCATCCGCCTTTATCGCCTCCAACTGGGCTTTGATTTCTAGGATGGCCGATAGCCGATCGGATTCAGACATCTTGGGGAAATCAAGCGCTGCAAGCTGTTCAATGGCACTCGATGAAGACACAACAACGCTCCTAAAATTGACTATTGAGCGCTGCGCTTCAACGAAACAAGGCGGGGCACAGTGTGAGGTGGCGGCAAGTCTTTTTGAATATCGCGCACACGAAGCTGCGCAAGTGTCGTCCAGATTTTCAAAAGCTGAATTTTCTGTCCAGCTTCATCTGTCGACAAATCATCTAAGGCCTGCATTTTGCCAAGCTCGGCTTTAACTTGGACAATGAATGCCAAACGCTCAGCTTCTTTGAGCTTCAACAGATCGAGGCTCTCAAACTTAGCCAATAGGTGGTCTGCTGACATAAAATTTCCCTTACCGAACGGGGCTATTCTATCATTACTTTTCTAGAACGCCATAGAGTGAACAGGCCTCAAGGCCCCGATGGGGCAATTGGACGCGTCATCGCTTGGGGCGCAATCCCTTGGATTTCAGGCATTCTTTGGAGTCTTTGGCACCGCTCACAGCCCCAAAAGCTAATTTTCTAAGTATTTAGCGACTCACCCCTAAAGCTTTCGCAAACCCAACCGTAATCATGAATGTACAGGCCGATGTGATTGGCTTTTCTAAAAGGCATTCTTGGCCTTCTTCTTCAAAGGGGCCTCTCTAAGAGGGTATCAACATGAGCGTCATCAACACCAACATCAACGCATTAACGGCTCAGGCTTCGATCGCAAGAACCGATCAGCAAATGAGCGTGGCTATGAATCAGCTGTCAACCGGCTTGCGTATTAACTCTGCAAAAGACGATGCTGCTGGTCTTGCTATTTCAACGCGTATGACCGCGCAGATCAACGGCCTCAACCAGGCTGTGCGCAATGCGGGTGATGGCTTGTCGATGCTTCAGACAGCAGATGGCGCTTACACTGAAACAACAAATATGCTGCAGCGCATGCGTGAATTGTCTGTTCAGGCTGCTAACGACACACTGAGCACCACTGACCGTACCAATCTTCAGACTGAGTATGATGCGCTGTCCACGCAGATTGATGCCATCGGCACCAACACCACTTGGAACGGCAAGAGCATTTTGTCTACCGATGCTGGCGATTTTAATCTCCAGACTGGCGCTGCTTCATCAGACACAACGAGCGTCACAATCACCGCGTTTTCCACGACTGTTGGAACTGCCGTATCTGGTGGTGATTTGTCATCTGCAAGTGGCGCCCAGTCTGCCATGGATGACATTGATTCATCATTGGATGCCATCAGCAGCGAGCGCGCCACATTGGGTGCCTCAATGAACAGCCTCCAATATACGATGAACAGCTTGACAAATACGTCGACGAATATGTCCGCTTCACGCAGCCGCATTGAGGATACGGACTTTTCGCAGGCCACGGCTGAGTTGTCACGTACGCAGATTATTAAACAGGCCAGCACTGCCATGCTTGCTCAGGCCAATCAACAGCCTCAGTCAGTGCTCTCACTCCTGAAATAATCTAACGCACCAATCCAAAATACTAAGGCGGGGTCAGCTCTCACGAGCTGGTCCCGCCTTTTTTTGTTTGAATTTTGACATCGTATTTCTCTGCATTTCCCCCAGAATTCCGGGGCTTTTTGCCCTAGTATTCACTTGGCACATGAATTGCTGCTCCTCTTTACGCACGGACCAATCGTGGTCTTTCGAAAAGGAATCTACGGCCCTCTTCTTAGAATGGGGCTCTCTAAGAGGGTATCTACATGAGCGTCATTAACACCAACATTAACGCATTAACGGCACAGGCCTCGATCGCGAGAACCGATCAGCAGATGGGCGTGGCTATGAATCAGCTTTCAACTGGTTTGCGCATTAACTCTGCCAAAGACGATGCGGCTGGTCTTGCTATTTCAACGCGTATGACCGCCCAGATT
>CAIUDK010000096.1 GCA_903897875.1 uncultured Hyphomicrobiales bacterium | reverse complement strand
GAGTTTCCGCATCATGGTCGCCATTGGCTTTGCGATGTTAGGGCTGGGCCTATGGAGTTTGTGGCTGCGCTGGCGGCGACATTTGTATAGCGCGCCATGGATGCATCGCGCCGCAATTGTCATGGGGCCCATGGGCTTTGTGGCTGTGTTGGCGGGTTGGATCACCACGGAGGTCGGCCGCCAGCCTTATACGGTCTATGGGCTTTTGACGACGATGCAATCGGCCTCTCCCATTGATGCGCCTGCTGTGGGCTTATCATTGGTCGCTTTTATACTCGTCTATTTTGCATTGTTTGGCGCGGGGTTCTTTTACATTCTGCGCTTGATGAACAAGCCACCTTTGCCTCATGAGGGCGGCATGCCGCTGGGCGAGCCGGTGCGTGCGGGCGGCATTATGCCAGCGCCCATCTTGGACAAAGCTGGCATTTTGCCACTCGGCGAATAGGACATTTATCATGGTCTTAGATCTTCCTTTTATTTGGGCCGGGCTCATTGCCATTGCGGTGTTGGCCTATGTGCTGCTTGATGGTTTTGATCTTGGCGTGGGGATCTTGTTTCCCTTCGTGCGCGGTGAAATCTATCGCGATGAGATGATGAATTCCGTCGCACCTGTGTGGGATGGCAATGAGACGTGGCTTGTGTTGGGAGGCGGCGGACTGCTCGCGGTTTTTCCCTTAGCCTATGCGATCATCATGCCCGCACTTTATGCGCCCATCATTATTATGCTGCTTGCGTTGATCTTCCGCGGCGTGGCCTTTGAGTTTCGTTGGAAGACGGTGCGCGGACAATTCTTGTGGGATTGGGCTTTTGCTGGCGGATCAATCGTGGCCACGTTTGCGCAGGGCGTGGCGCTGGGTGCGCTTGTGCAAGGCATTCCCGTTGTTGATCGCGCCTATGCAGGGGGCTGGTGGGATTGGCTGACACCGTTTAGCGTTGTGACCGGTGTGGCCCTTGTGATTGGCTATGGGCTGTTGGGCGCAACTTGGTTGATTTTGAAAACCGAAGGCCATGTTCAAAATGGCGCTTATCACATCGCGTTTTTCTTTGCGCCAGCAACGCTGCTGATGATTGCAATTGTGAGCGCGTGGACGCCTTTCTTAAATGACGTCTATCTGCATCGCTGGCTCGTGTGGCCGCAATTGGCGCTTGTGGTGCCTGTGCCTGCAGCTGTTCTTGGTGCTGGCTTTTTGGTCTGGAAGGGGATTAAAGAGCGGCGCGAGTTAATGCCGTTTCTGGCCGCGCAATCCTTGTTTGTGATTTGCTTTATCGGGCTGGGCATTAGTTTTTATCCGCACATCGTGCCAAATTCGGTCACGATTTGGGATGCGGCAGCGCCTGATAATAGTCTGGCCTTTTTGCTTGTGGGCGCCGTTGTGTTGATCCCACTCATTCTCGCCTACACCGCATATTCCTATTGGGTGTTTCGCGGAAAGGTGAATGCTGTCGGGGGCTATCATTGATGCCCGCTAAGGGCTCACTGGTGACGCGCGTCGGATGGTTCGTGCTCATCTGGGCGGGAAGCGTCGGGCTTGTGGCTGTGATTGGCTATGGACTTAAATTGGTGCTGCGCTGAGCGCACAGAAGGTTGTCGGCAGCCAAATGGATCGGCTGCCGACGTTGTTGCTTAGAGTGCTGGATAATCGGTGTAGCCAGCCTCAGCGCCGCCATAGAAGGTCGCGCGGTTGTATGGGTTGAGCTTTGCGGACTTTGCAAAACGCTCTGCTAGATCAGGATTGGAAATATAGAGGCGGCCGTAGGCGACGGCGTCGGCCTGTCCGTTCTCAATCGCCTTTTCGCCCATGTCGCGATCATATCCGCCACAGCTCATGAAGGCGCCGTTGAAGGATTTGCGGAAGAGGTCGGAGGTCAGCGGCGCGTTCTTGTCGATCTCATCATTGCCGCCAGCTGACGTCGTGCGTGGCTCAATCATATGCAAATACGCAAGGCCATAGGCGTTGAGCATTTTGATGACAGTCTGGAACAATTCAATCGGATTGCTGTCCGACATATCGTTGAATGTGCCGTAGGGCGACAGACGTACACCGATGCGATCATGCGAAAACACTGTGCCAACAATATCGAGCACTTCCATCAAGAGGCGTGCGCGATTTTCAGCGGTGCCACCATATTGGTCGGTGCGCTTGTTGCTGCCGTCTTGCAGGAATTGATCCAGCAGATAACCATTGGCAGCATGAACTTCGATGCCATCAAAGCCAGCAGCCTTTGCGTTTTGGGCTGCGATTTTGAAATCGTTTTTCAAGCGCGCAATGTCGTCCAATGTCATGGACTTTGGTGTTTCAAAGTCATGCAATTGCCAATCGGCACCATAGGTCTGGCCAGCAGGTGCAATGGCTGATGGTGCCTCTGGCAATCCATCTTGTGGGTGCAAGGACGAATGGGAAATACGTCCCACGTGCCAAAGTTGGGCAACGATCAGGCCGCCCTTGGCGTGCACGGCATCGACAATCTCTTTCCACGCTGCAGTTTGCGCAGCAGAATAGATGCCCGGTGTGCCTGGATAGCCTTTTCCGATCGGCGCAATTTGTGTGGCTTCGGTGATGATCAGGCCAGCGCCAGCGCGTTGGCTATAATATACTTTTGCAAGCGGGTTAGAAACGTCGTCAGCAATTGCGCGCATACGTGTAAGAGGCGCCATGACGATACGGTTTTTCAAAGAAAGAGCCCCAAGACGAACGGGGCTCTGCAAGTGATTAGATACGGACATTCTTTACTCCAAGGGATCTCTATATATCAGATGATATATAGGCTCGAAGTTTGATAAATAAAGGCCAAGATGAGAGATGAATGCTCTAAAGAGCGGTCTCGGATGGCATGTGAGGGTCTTGGGTGCTGAAATAGCGCGCAACGGCGTCCCAATTGGGATATTTCATCGTTTCCAGCAAGACCAGTTCACCGGAAAATTGCTTCTCCTGACGGGTCTTGTGCGTGATGAGATAATCTCCATCACTCAGATTGCGATGTGTTGTCACAATGAGGCGCGTCAATGCCTGCGGGCCCAAATGCTTTTTGAGCCATAAGATTTTATCGCCCCAAGCCGACACATCTTCCCAAGGCACGGCTGTGAGGAAGTAGACTTCAAATTTCAAAGATAAAGAGTGAATGGCATCTATGGATTTTGGAACGGGCTCGAGCATCTGAAATATGCCTGGCACTTGTTCTATGGCGCCTTCGTAGATGTTGAGTTCCGACGGCGATAGGCGTGCGGCAACAGTCTGGTAGTCGATAAGGACGCGATCCACGTCGATATAGATGGTTCTCAGCTTTTCGTTCGGCGAACTGTTGATCATATATGAGAAGATAATAGAGCGATTCCCAAGGAAAGCACTATCTAAGTTGCGTGAAACTAGAATCCAAGGGTCTAGACGCAATAGCTTTCGGATTTGGAACCGGCAGGCGCATAGGTGCCGCGCGGACAAGGTTTTGGGTAATTTTCGCCGACCGGCAGATAATGGTTTGGCGGGGATTGTTTGCAGATGCCACCCGCCACATACAAGCCGGGGTCACAATGTGGAAGTGCTGCGCCCGTGAGGCCAGATGGTTTTGTGACAGGTTTTGCAACAGGCTTTGGCGCGGGAGCATCATGCTCGCCAGCATAGGAAATTGCCGGCAGGTTTATGAGCGCAAGGCTAATGATTGGCAGGAGCGTTTTAAGAATTCTCATTATTGATCCAATTAAATATCTAGGAAATCTCGCATGTCAGTTCAACACTTCGATCAATTAAAAGCACGCATTTCACAACAGAAATGTGACGCTTAGAAGCAATCAACTTGCCCTAGATTTGAGACATCTATGTATTTGGCAATCAATTTGTATGCCACTAGCGGCGCAACTGTCTAATTTGGCTTACGAGAGATTAGATAGACTGGATGATCTAGGCAACCAATCTTCTGGTTAGCTCTTATCGCGCTGGCCAAATGCCGGGGCGATCCGTCAGGGCGCACTGATTAGGGCTGGCAATAGGCAGCAGATTTCGACCCAGCGTCCGAATGAGTGCCTTTTGGGCAGGGGATTGGATAGGATGCCTCTGCAGGCAAATAAGTGTCTGGCGGTGAGATTTTGCATCGTCCACCAGCAAGATATTGGCCCGGCTCGCAATGGGGCGCCACGGCGCCGGTGAGGGCTGAGGGCTTTGGGGGCGGCCCTTTTGGTTCTTCTTTTTTTGGCGGCGCTTCATTGGCCAGTATTGGGGCGGGCGTTGCCATCAAGCAGAGAGTTAAAAACACGAGTCTTGATATCGCGGGCCTTGAAACGAAATGAGCCATCTTGTCCCAAGTCCTTTATACTGCAACCTGTCCACTTATTGAGCAATGTGCTCCAACTTTATACAAAGTAAAGCCCCATTAATGGGACCGTGCATTGTGCCTATCGTTCCACACAATCGGCGTATATCCTTAGCTCCAATAACATTGGAGGAGCCCCCATGAAGCGTTTCGGTCTAGCCGTTCTCGCATTAGCGTTGTCAGTCGGCCTTGCGGCAGGTCAAACTTCGTCCACGCGCATTCGTGGCAGTGTCGAAAAAGTCGAAAACGATGTCGTGACCGTCAAGACGACACGTGGCGAAACGGCACTGCTCAAATTGGCCCCCAATTATTCCGTCTCGGCTGTCGTCAAAAAGACCGCCGCCGACATCAAGCCCGGCGATTTCATCGGGGCAGGCGCCAAGCCGCAGGCCGATGGCACACTTCAGGGCATTCAGATTGTGATCTTCCCCGAAGCCCAGCGCGGCACGGGTGAGGGGCATCGTGACTGGTCGGTCCTGCCAGAGTCGACCATGACGAACGCAACCGTTGCCCAATCCGTGTCGGCCACAAACGGCGCTTCCATCACGCTCAAATATAAGGATGGCGAGAAGCAGTTGATGATTGGCCCGGACGCCAATGTCATCACCACGGAGCCCGCCGCTAAGGAAGAGCTGAAGGTGGGTGTCGAGCTTGTGACAACAGCTACGAAAAATGAGGATGGCAGCTACACGGCTGTGCGTCTCACCATTGGACGGAACGGCGTTGCCCCGCCGCTTTAAGGTATGGGGCCGGCTTCTCAAGTTCGGATGGGATTTTGGCGGGTTACCGGCTGGTCGGTGGATAATCCCGTTTTGCCGGGACTTGAAGGCT
>CAIUDK010000095.1 GCA_903897875.1 uncultured Hyphomicrobiales bacterium | reverse complement strand
CGTGATTTGGATGTGTTTTGGCAATTGCATGTGCAGCCCTTGCTGGAGCGTGGCACTGTGGGCGGTGCTCAGGCGCTGAACCTGATCGTGCAAAATAAGCGCGCCAAAGCCTATGAGGATTTGCGCGCTGCTTTGAACAGCGCGCGGCTGCGCACGCTTTTGTTTGAGTTGGCTGAACCTCGCGCGCACGCAGCACCGCTGGATAGATTTTTGAAACGGCGGGTTTCCGCGCGCTTGCGTCAGCTCATCAAGCAGGGAAAAAATCTGCGCCATCTCACAGCGCCACAGCGTCATCGCCTGCGCATCAATGCCAAAAAATTGCGCTATTGCGCAGAGTTTTTTGGCAGTCTTCTTGAGACCAAAAAAGTGCGGGCGCGTCAGATAGCGCTCATCAACGCTTTGTCCGTCTTGCAAGACACATTGGGGCGTGAGCAAGATTCGCAAAACGCGCATCACCAATTGGCGCAAATGGCGCAATTAGACTCAGACAATTGCGCGCTTGTTTTTGCTGCAGGCATGGCTGCAGGTGTTGCTCTGAATTTCGATTTGGATGCATGTTTAGGGCAGGCCAATTTGGCCTATCAATGCATGCGACGCATCAAGCCCCTTTGGGCCTGATGTCTCTACATGCGGAAGCTTTCGCCCAGATAGAAGCGGCGCACATCTGGATTGTCCACAATCTCTTCGGGCGTGCCTTCGGTCAACACATGACCTGAATGGATGATATAGGCGCGATCAATCAGTCCCAAAGTTTCGCGCACATTATGATCGGTGATGAGTACACCAATGCCGCGGCCTTTGAGATGGCGCACGAGATCTTGAATGTCACCCACGGCAATGGGATCAATACCGGCAAAGGGTTCATCCAACAGCATGAAGGAGGGATGGCCCGCCAAAGCGCGCGCAATTTCGCAACGCCGACGCTCACCACCCGAGAGCGCGATGGAGGGCGATTTGCGCAGACGTTTGATGTCAAATTCTTCGAGCAGGGATTCCAGCTCAATTTCGCGCTTGTCGCGATTGGGCTCGCTGACTTCCAGCACGGCGCGAATATTGTCTTCCACATTCAGGCCACGAAAGATCGAGGCTTCTTGCGGCAGATAGCCAATGCCCAAACGCGCGCGCCGATACATGGGCAGGCTGGTCACATCATGGCCATCCAATTCGATGATGCCCTTATCGGGGCGCACCAGACCGGTGATCATATAAAAGACGGTGGTCTTGCCAGCGCCATTGGGGCCCAACAGGCCAACAGCCTCGCCACGGCGCACACCTAGGCTGACATCTTGCACAACTTTGCGGCTGCGGTAGCTCTTGCCCAGATTGTAGACGCACAACGTGCCCTCGCCATCATAGTCAGGCTCGGCCACGGGCTCTGAGAAGGGCGTTCTCACCTCAATCCGATCATACGGGGCAGACATATGAGCCGCAGGCATGTGAGCAGCAGGCGCGGGCGCTGTTGGAGAGGGCACAGCCCAATCATAGTTCGCCATTGTGGCTTGCGAGGCAGGTGGCGCTTTTTTGAAAAAATCGAACAAACGAAACAACCAAAACCCCTTCAGACTTTGTGAGTCCGAATGGTCGTCGCCAGAACTGAGGCGGGTCTGTGGGTGGGAGCGGTAGGGGTTGTTCACGTTTACCAAAACTGTTGAAGGACTTATCTCAAGCGCTAATGCCTGCACGCGACGCTTGCAACTGGCAACCTTGCCCTCGCAAGAAGAATGATCAGATTTTGCACCAGTGTGGCTTTTGTTGCGGTGTTGTTTCGCCCAGCCCCGCTTTAGCGGGTTTTAGGCTTGCGGGTGTCCTCTTCGCCAGAACCGGGCGTGAAAATGCTCATCACGCGGCCTTTGGTGGAGCTCTCAATCTGGGCCTGTCCGGTGGTCAGATCATAGATCAGGCGCTCACCCTTGGTGATATTGGCACCTTGGCTCAGGCTCACATTGCCAGTCAGATAGACCTTGTTTTCAATCTTGTCATAGACGCCTTGGTCGCCCATGCCGACCTGATCCTTGGAGGTGATCGATACACCGCCCGAGGCTTCCATGCGGCGCATTTGCGAGGCACCGCCCGCACCCATGGCAGCAGCTGGGGCCGCAGGGGCACCCTCAGCCGGGGCGTTTTTAATCAAAAAGATCGACAAAACCTGAGCGCGCAGGGTGGACTCGCCCTGTTTGGCCACAACGCCACCCGAATAGGTCAGTCTGGCGTCTTTTTCGAAATAATCGAGTTTGCCCGCATCAATGCTGATGGGGGCCTTGGGATTGCCGCCGGGCAGAACCGCGCCCTTTTGTGCCCAAGCCGGGCCCGTCAACACAGGTCCCATCGCAGCACATGCAACGAGGCCGATCAGAGCTGCAACAAAGCCATTCCGCATTAGTGCGCCTTTATCTTGGGAGCCGAAGCAGGAGATTTGGCCTCGGTCTTGTCTTGAGCATTCCCCTCAGCGTCAATGGGCGCAAAGGTCGAGCGCACATTGCCGTCAAAAGTGATTCTCTCCCCCTTATCGCCCATATCGAGGCGATCGGCGAGAATCTGACCATTGCTCATCAAAACAGTCACCGGATGGGGCGAGGTCACTGTGCCATCCTTAAAGTTGAAGTCCGCATCGTTGAGGCGAATGTCATAGCCCTGTTCGCTGGTCACACTCACAGTACCCAGCAAATTCAGACGGTCGTGCCCGCTGTCATACGTGCCCTTCGGGGCAGCAATATGGGCTTTGCCCTGTTCGGTGGTGGTGAACGTCGCATCAATCTCCGACAGATCCATCATGCCGGGCTTGGTGAGATCTTGGACGCCCGTTTTGGCGCGCAAATCATAGGGGCGGCCATCTGAGCGAAAGCCACTCAAGCGTGGCGCTTCCATCGTCACCTTGCTGCCATCCAGCGTGGTTTTGCTGATGGTGACGTTAACGGCGGGCTTGGCGAAGGGGTCAAAATATAAAAACAAACCGACACCCACGACGGCCAGCAAGGAGCCCAGCACAATGCCCCATTTGAAAACGCGCACCCATGTCGAATGGCGGCCGGCCTGACGTTGGGCACGGCTACGGGCTGGAAATGCAGGTGTGGGGCGCAGATTATGGGAGTCAGGAAAAGCGGTCTTGGCCTGCCTAGTATCGTTTTGGCTCTGCGGAGCTTGTGTCATCGTATGGCCTGGGACATTTGCAGTGAGCCTCGCAGTTGTCAGAAGCTCTCATCACGAGCGCTTGGCGAATCGGATCGCGTCCGATCACCCGGTTCATTCGTGAGAAAATATGTCCTTCTCAGCCCAACCCATCAAGTCTAGCTTAGCGCGCTGCGGCAGAAAAGCGAAACAATCTTGAGCAATTTCAAGACGACCTTCACGCTCCAGCATGATGTTGAGGCGCGTGCGCAACGCATGCAAATGCAAAACGTCTGAGGCCGCATAGGTGATCTGGGCATCGGTCAAAGTCGCAGCACCCCAATCGGAGGATTGTTGCTGCTTCGAAATTTCCAAGCTCAAAAGCTCGCGCACCAGATCTTTAAGGCCGTGGCGGTCCGTATAGGTGCGGCCCAGCTTTGAGGCGATTTTGGTGCAATAGACGGGCGCGGCCAACACGCCAAAGGTTTTGGCCAAAATGGCAATATCAAAGCGGCCAAAGTGAAACAGCTTTGTCACAGCAGGATCGGCCAGCAATTTTTCGATATTGGGGGCGCGTGTTTGGCCCGGCATGATCTGGACAATATCAGCAGACCCATCGCCATTCGACAATTGCACCACACACAATCGATCCCGATCATGATTGAGGCCCATCGTCTCGGTATCAATCGCCACAGCATCGGAGGGGCGATAGGTATCGGGCAGGTCGCCTTTGTGCAGTCGAATCGTCATGTCAGGTGATGCTCATGTCAGGATTTATGTGAGAAGAGTAATCGTGAGAAGCTCTCTCGACTCTTTAAGAGTGAGCAACTCTTCAAGAACAATTTGGTGCCCGGGAAGGGACTCGAACCCCCACCTCTTGCAAGACTGATACCTGAAACCAGCGCGTCTACCAATTCCGCCACCCGGGCCCGAGTGTGTCTTACGAAGGGCTTTGCCCCCTGTCAATTAGAGGGGCCAGCATTTCTTCGCTCGATCTTGTAGCTTGCACGAACGCTCACCCCTTTGGGGATAAGCGTTCGGCATGGTCTTAAATCGGGTTTAGCCGATGGTCTCTTTCGACCGCTCAGCGCGCTTACGATCATTTGGATCGAGATGCACTTTGCGTAGACGGATCGACTTTGGTGTCACTTCCACCAATTCGTTGTCTTCAATATAGGCCAGAGCGCGTTCCAAAGTCATACGGATTGGCGGGGTCAGGCGCACGGCCTCGTCCTTACCAGCCGCACGCACGTTGGTGAGCTTCTTGCCGCGCAACACGTTCACTTCCAGATCGTTGTCGCGTGTGTGCTGACCGATGATCATGCCCTGATAGACCTTCCAGCCGGGCTCGATCATCATCGGGCCGCGATCTTCAAGGTTCCACATGGCGTATGAGACAGCCTCGCCAGCTTCGTTCGAGATCAACACGCCGTTACGACGACCTGCGATTTCGCCCTTATACTCAGCATATTCATGGAACAAACGGTTCATGATGGCTGTGCCGCGTGTGTCGGTGAGCAATTCGCCCTGATAGCCGATAAGGCCGCGGGTTGGTGCGTGGAACACAAGACGCAAACGATTGCCGCCCGATGGGCGCATTTCGATCATGTCAGCTTTACGCTCAGACATTTTCTGAACAACGATGCCCGAATGCTCTTCGTCAACGTCGATCACGACCTCTTCGATTGGCTCCATGACTTTGCCGGTGGCCTCGTCCTTCTGGAACACAACCTTTGGACGCGACACGCCAAGCTCAAAGCCTTCGCGACGCATTTGTTCGATCAGAATGGCGAGCTGCAATTCGCCGCGGCCTGACACGATGAACGAATCCGCACCTGGCGAATCTTCAACCTTCAGGGCCACATTGCCTTGGGCTTCTTTCATCAGACGATCACGGATAACGCGGCTTGTGACCTTGTCGCCTTCAGTACCAGCCAATGGCGAATCGTTCACAAGGAAGGTCATCGACAGAGTTGGTGGATCGATCGGCTGAGCCTGCAAAGGCTCGTTCACATCAGGTGCGCACAAAGTGTCGGCCACGTTGTATTTTTCGAGACCGGCGATGGCAACAATGTCGCCAGCTTCAGCTTCTTCAATCGGTGTGCGCTCGATGCCGCGGAAGGCCAAAATCTTGGAAACACGACCGGTTTCAACAACATTGCCTTCGCGATCCAGAACCTTAACCGACTGGTTTGGCTTGATCGAACCAGCAAAGACGCGGCCCGTAACAATACGGCCCAGATAGGGATTGGCTTCGAGCAAAGTGCCCAGCATGCGGAAGCCGCCAGCCTGCACTGTTGGTGGTGGCACGTGACGCACAACCAGATCGAACAAAGCGGCCATGTCCTCTTTGACGTCATCTGGTGAATCCGACATCCAGCCCTGCTTGGCAGAACCGTAGATGATCGGGAAGTCGAGCTGTTCGTCAGTCGCATCCAATGCGGCGAAAAGGTCGAATACGTCGTTGATGACTTCCGAGGCGCGCGCGTCTGGCTTGTCGATCTTATTGATACAAACGATAGGGCGCAGGCCGATTTTTAGGGCCTTGCCGAGCACGAACTTGGTCTGTGGCATTGGGCCTTCAGCCGCATCCACCAAAATGATGGCACCATCAACCATGGACAAAATACGCTCAACCTCGCCGCCGAAATCGGCATGGCCTGGGGTATCGACGATGTTGACGCGGGTGTCTTTCCAAACAACCGAAGTTGCCTTGGCAAGAATGGTAATACCACGCTCTTTTTCGAGATCGTTGGAATCCATAACGCGCTCAACCATGCGCTGGTTTTCGCGGAATGCGCCTGACTGTTGCAAAAGACGATCGACAAGAGTGGTCTTGCCATGGTCAACGTGCGCGATAATCGCGATATTACGCAAATTCATAAAGTCCGCCGGTGTTGGTGCAATCAGACTTAAAGACGCACCCTTGCGCGTTCGCTCGTCGGATTGAAATTCAGGAAAGGCCCAGCCTTGAATGAGAAGGCACAGGACGCTGGCCATTCCCATATAACAATTAGGGCGCTTTGGGAACCCAGCGTTTAACCTATTCGCCCACCAACCGGGGCAGTCGATGCAAATTTGCCTCAGTGAGGTGTAAAGCGTGGCGGCGGTCGCCAATGGCGATGCGGACCTGTTGCAAGGCAAGACTGAGCGCGGCCATGCGGTGCGGATCGAGGTTTTGACGCCCCTGCGGCCCTAGCACCTCGCTCAAAATGCCGTCCGCCTCGTTCTCCAGCGAGTCTAAGGTCTCGGCATGTTCGGCCTGACGCGCCATCGCCAGAAGCTCAACAAGGCGCTCCAGCATCATCTCAATGCGTGCATGGCCAACCGCGCTCGTGCGGCTGAGCAGGGCGGCAATGGCTGAGCCCAGAACACTGAGCACCATGGCCCCTATGTATATGAAATCGCTATACTTATCTAAAAGCGTCTCTTCATCGCCATCCAAAAAGGCGGCAGCCCCCGGGTGGACGGGGAGCGTCGCCGAGCGCTCCGTGGAGGGCGCTTCCATCCAATTGGCCACCGGAGCGTTCATCACAAGCGTGGGGCGCACGGCAAACATGATGCGCGTCACATCGCCCACAACCGAGTCTTTGAGCATGTTGCTGGCCATCAGGCGCGTGCTCACACCCAAGGTTTGAACGTCGTGGTCAGGACGCGGCGTGGCCCCGCCAAAGGCCCCGCGCACGATGGTCATGGGCTCAAAAGCGGGCGAACGCTGCGAAATGGCGGCGGCTTCATTCACGGCAATGAAAACGGGCGGCGCACTTTCAACGCCAGCCACCAAACTCACGGCATCAGCCACTGGCCCCGCAGAAGGCACACCTACAGCCATGGCAGCATCAATGCGCTTTTCGCGCAGCGCATCGGCCAGATCGGCCAGCATGAGGGGGACGAATTCCACACTGTCGGTGTGCACATCATATTGAGCTAAAATTGTTGCCAGCAATTGTGGATTTGCTGGCCCCGCCAAAGGCCCGCGCACAATGCCAACGCGCTTTTGGGCCAGATCAGACACGCGTTGAATATTAGCGCCCGCAGGGGCGATAATAACGGCCGCGCTACGATGAAGAATAACGGCAGTCTGTCCATTCGATGGCAGACTGATGTCGGTGCGCACAACAGCCAAATCAACGTTACCGCGCTCAAGCATGTCGGCGCTGGCGGCTGCTGAGTTGGTGCTGATGATTTTGAAGCGGATGTTTTCCTTTTGCAGCACCATGGCTTGGGCGGCTGCATTGATGAGACGATGATCTTCGCCGTCGCGGGCCACGGCCACACGCACGATTGTTGGGCGCTCATAGAAAATGGTGGCCGCGCCAATGAGGCCTGCAGCCAAAACACTTCCCACAATCGTCGCCAAAACAATACGCCGCATAGTCACCTCATGAAGAGCCTAAAGCGCGGGTGTGTAGAGCCAAAGTGCAGCCGAATTTTGTCAGACTTGCGATAGAGCGCAAGTCATCTTTTGCTGAGCAATTGGGATGCCTTTAGGCACCCCGTCTATTTCGCTTAGCCGGAAGGGGCCCTTCAGGCGCCCCGTCGATTTCTTTTGGCCAAAGTGCGCAAACGCAAAGCGTTGAGCTTGATGAAGCCCGCTGCATCGCGATGGTCGTACGCGACTGCGCCTTCTTCGAACGTCACGAGATCTTGATCGTAGAGTGAATAAGGGCTTGTGCGGCCCACCACCCAAGCGCTGCCCTTATAGAGCTTCATGCGCACTTGGCCGGTCACAAATTCTTGGCTCTTGTCGATCAGCACTTGCAACATTTCGCGCTCTGGCGTGAACCAGAAGCCATTGTAAATCAGCTCAGCATATTTTGGCATCAGCTCATCTTTCAGATGGCCTGCGCCGCGATCGAGTGTGATGGATTCAATGCCGCGATGGGCAAAGCCCAAAATAGTGCCGCCGGGTGTTTCATACATGCCGCGCGATTTCATACCAACGAAACGGTTTTCAACAAGATCAAGACGGCCGATGCCATTGTCGTGACCCAGCTTGTTGAGCGCGGCCAACAGGGTTGCTGGGCTCATCTTTTTGCCATCGATGGCAACAGGATCGCCCTTTTCAAAATCGATGGTGATTTCGGTGACCGCGTCCGGCGCATCTTCCGGCGAGATCGTGCGCATGTGCACGTATTCGGGCGGCTCGATCCACGGGTCTTCCAGCACCTTGCCTTCGGAGGAGGAGTGCAGAAGGTTG
>CAIUDK010000094.1 GCA_903897875.1 uncultured Hyphomicrobiales bacterium | reverse complement strand
GCTGGATGGAATTGGCGCAACGTAAAGCCAAGCTTGCCAACATATTGCCGATAGGCTTCAAAGAACCAACTCAATTGATAACCGTCAGGGTGCACGCTTTTATATTCCTGCCACGCCAGCGTGAGTGTCATGCCTTTGGTGCGTAGCGAGGCATATACTGCCGGCCAGTCTGGCTCGGCACGTTTGGCGGCGACCGGCGGGGGTACAGGGAAGAGCAAGCGATCTAGTTCATCATCGTCCAGACTCTCTGGAAGCGGATAACTTAGGCCTGCTGCTTGCGCTCGGGCAATGTAATCACCGACAGTGGTCGGCGAGGCACCAACAGTCTGAGCGATGAGCCTTCGAGATCGATTCTGCTCAAAGTGCAGCCGTAAAACTTCCTTGATACGTCGCATAGATAACCTTGTGTTGGCCATGACTTCCTCCGGGAAAACCGAAGGATGACATGGCGGTTATCCCGCTTAACTCGCCCGCTCAGGGGTGATCAGTTTGGTCTGGACTGGCCGTCCAGTTTGCCTTGGACCAGCCGATCAGTTTGGCGTGGACCGGGTGATCAGTTTGCCGTGGACTCAGTGTCCAGTTTGGTCTGGGAAACGCAATGGACGGCCACTAACATTGGTGGCACGACTTTTTTTAATGGTGCAGATGGCTCTTCCGGTACGGCCACCAACATAGGTGGTACGACCTTCTATAACAACTCCGATGGCTCTTCAGGCACCGCCACTAACATTGGCGGCACGACCTTTTATAACAACTCCGATGGTTCTTCAGGTACGGCTACTACTATTGGTGGTGCGACTTTTTTTAATCGAAACTAGGTAGGCTATTTGTCCGAAGGATCAGGTTTAGATGGCAGCTGTGGTGGATTAGGGGGCCGTGATGCGCATCTGCAAGTCAGTTGCTTTCGGCAATAAGGCTGGCTCTCCATTTACATTTTGATACCAATTTTTTACCTATCTTAGGGGTCATCCCTTTTAAAATAAAGCCTATGCCTGCGGCCATAGAGGTGAGACTAATCGGGTTAGTAAAAGATTCACAGTGCTGCTAGCCACTCTCCTTCTACTCAATCAATTCGGTAAAGGCTTTTTATGCACGCATTTTTAAAAGATCGGTTTAGCGATAACGCTAAGGCAATAAATACCTTATTCATTTTTACATGTTCGTCCTGCTTAATTCTGCTAGCTATTTTTCTATATTTTTTACCTTAGAGGGTTTTTAAACATTCACTTATTCTTGAAACCAAATGCCCTACTACAGCCCCTCTTCATTTTTCGCAGTAATGGGTATTTGGCCAGAACACATCTGCTAGTCGATCAAGGATATGGATCTCAGATAGAGGTAGATTATGGAAAAATTATGAAAAACGATCAAAAAATTGTTAGTACAACAGAAGCATGGGAGTCAAGAGAACTCGGCGCAGATCTCGCCAGCGCTAAAAAAGTTTCCCCTGAAATACATCGGCAAATAGATGATGCGCTTGATCGCTTCGCAACGGCGGAAATGAAATCTCTCTTGTTTGGTATGGCTGAATAGGGAAAGAATTTAAAGGTTAATTCGGTAATAACTTCAACATGTTTCCGGCGAAAACTACTTTTTTGGCATTTTGCCGGAAACATAGTGAAGGGATCCTGATGCTAAAGATAGTTTGGTCGAATATATCTTAGGCGAAACTGTTTTTGTTGCGATAAACGATAGAATATCAATGAATAAATTGATTTTTTGTATATTTAATTCATAATATGACTTTATTTTAGAATTATCTGGTGAATAAAATGCTTGTCGAGTTCCGTGTGAAGAACTTCCGCAGCCTGCGAGACGAGCAGGTGCTAAGTCTCGTTGCGTCCAAAGACAAGACCATGCAGGACACCCACACGCAGGCGACTGGCATCAGTGCCGCACCTAACCTGTTGCACAGCGCAGTAGTCTATGGTGCAAACGCGAGCGGCAAATCCAATCTCATCAAAGCGCTCCAATATATGCGCGGCGTAGTGACCGAATCGGCTTCGGCATTTCAGCCCGGGCAAACGTTTGCAGTGCAGCCATTTCGACTGGATACCGATTCCGTCGACCAACCTAGCGAGTTCGAGGTCACGTTTTTGGTGGATGGTGTGCGCTACCAGTATGGCTTTGCAATGACTGCACAACGCATCGTCAGCGAGCACCTGCTGGTTTACAAGGCCTTTAAGCCTCAGCGTTGGTTCATGCGCCGCTTTGACGCCGAAACTGGCAAAGATGTCTACGAGTTCGGCCCAGGTATGAAAGGCCCCAAAAACCTATGGGAAGGTGCCACCCGCCCTAACGCATTGTTTTTGTCGATGGCGGTACAACTGAATAGCGAAACCTTACGTCCTCTATTCGATTGGTTCTCAACTCAGCTAGTCATCTTCAATGAGCAAGCCAAACTGAGTCCTCAAATGTCGATCCAGATGCTCAAACAAACTGACGGTCGCAAGGATATTTGTAACTTCCTCTCTGCTGCCGACATCAGCATCACTGACATCGATGTAGAGACGCGCAAAGTTGCTGGGCAGGCTGTTCACTTTGATTTGGTCGCGGGTAAAACTGAAGTACGACCAGAAGAAATTGAAGAGCACAAGTTACGCTTTCATCACGTCACAGAACACGGCAGTGCAGTTTTTGACTTGCCGGACGAGTCCAATGGCACACGCAATTTGCTGTTTCTTGCGGGGCCGGTACTAGATATTCTCAGCAAAGGGCTGACACTGGTCATCGATGAACTCGACACTAGTTTACATACTTTGCTAGTGCGCGAACTGGTGCGATTATTCCACCGCCCCGAGATCAACACCGGCGGTGCGCAATTGATTTTCACAACGCACGACACGTCGCTGCTGGACGCGCCGGATCTCTTCAGACGTGATCAAGTGTGGTTCGTTGAAAAAGACCGTGATCAAACCTCCACATTGGTCAGTTTGTCCGAGTTCAGCCCTCGCAAAAATGAGGCGCTAGAGCGGGGATACCTAATGGGGCGCTATGGCGGAGTGCCATTCCTCAGTCACGACCTCGGACTAAAACACTGATGGGGCGCGATAACTCCCCAACAGAGCGGCAACTAAAACAGCTTGAACGTAAGCAGGGTCGGCGTGCAAGTTACGATCGAATCATGATAGTCACTGAAGGTAGTAAGACGGAGCCGAACTACTTTAACGAGATTCGCGCTGCTTATCGCTTACATACCGCCAATGTGGAAGTCCAGCACAGCGAGTTAGGCACTGCGCCCATCCAGGTGGTGAAGTACGCCCAAGAGTTGTTTGAAAATGGCGACCGCCATAAAAATATCCAGCGGCGTGGGTTCGAACAAGTCTATGCTGTATTTGACCGCGATAATCATGACAGCTATTTCGACGCGTTACGGCTGGCTGAATCACTGAATGGCAAGCTCAGAAACGATGCCAAGCAAGCGATCGTTTTTCAGGCTGTTGCCTCGGTACCCAGTTTTGAGCTGTGGTTGCTACTTCACTTCGAAGACGTTCAGGCTCCGCTACATCGTGACGAAGTGATGCGCCGACTGAAACTGCACATGTCTAATTATGAGAAAGGTGTTCGAAGATCATTTGCAAACACCAGCGAACATTTAGCTATCGCAACCGAACGCGCAAAGCGTTTAGCAATACGCTTTACTGCACACACTGATCCCGAACCCTTTACTGCCATTGGCGCACTTGTATCACTACTTACAACCCTTCGCAGCTGAATAGACCGTTAGAAAAAGAAGCCGCCTAACTCATTTAGTCATAAATCAACCCGCTACGGCGGGTTTTTCAATGTCAGGAAGATGGCGTTAAAGCTTGGGCTAAAAAGACCGATGCGTAGTACGAGATTTACGGGCCGACCGTCTTAGTCCATTGCAATCACATCGAGTGTAGATATGGATATTATAAATATCCGTCGATAACGCTACTGTTCCGTCAAACGTAAAAACAATCCCGCCATCTCCATCTGCCGAATATTGCTCACAGTCACTTGGCGTAACTTCTTGCTCGCCACAATAACTGCAAGTGCCTTGGCTCTCGAGACCGCGACGTTGAGTCGATTCATATCAAAGATAAAGTCCAGCCCTCGTGGTGACTCTTCGATATCGCTCACTGCCATTGAAATAATAACCACCGGCGCCTCTTGACCTTGAAATTTATCAATCGTGCCTATCCTGGTATCAGCGGGTAGTCTTTCTTTCAGAAGATTGACTTGCATGTTGTAGGGCGCGACAACGAGAACGTCTCGCGCTAACGAGATCGCTTCAATTTCATTGTCTTTGTTTCTAAAGCTCCCCGCCTTTAACTCTGCAAGTAGGGTGTTGATCACGGCGGCTTCTTCTTCGCTAGACTGAGTGTTGCCGTCATGGTCAAGCCATAGCGTCAGGATGCCCGACTCTTTGGTGAGGAGTTTTGGCTGTTCGAGCAAAATAGCTTGGTTCTTGTTTGGGGCATCGGCTTGCAATTTACCCTCATAAACGATTTCAGAAAGAGGTTGACACACTTTTGGGTGCATACGATAAGTTCGCTCCAGGAATATGCCGCGGTCTTGTGGGATGACGGCATGATC
>CAIUDK010000093.1 GCA_903897875.1 uncultured Hyphomicrobiales bacterium | reverse complement strand
GTTATTCTTTAGCGCCCACGCACTTGCCTTCGGAATGGTCGGTTGTCATAACGCCCTAGATTGGTGCGGAGCGAATAAATGTCACAATTCAAGCAACGCGTGTTCTCGGGCGTTCAGCCGACGGGAAATCTCCATTTGGGCAATTACCTTGGTGCAATTACGCGCTTTGTTGAGCTTCAAAACCAATATGAATGCCTTTATTGCGTTGTCGACCTCCATGCGATCACCGTTCCACAAAAGCCTGATGAGCTGCGCTCGAATATCAGAGAAGTAACAGCAGCATTTTTGGCGGCGGGTATTGATCCTTCTCAACACATTATATTTAACCAAAGCCAAGTTCCAGAACATGCGGAATTAGCCTGGGTTTTCAACTGTGTAAGCAGATTGGGTTGGCTAAATCGAATGACCCAATTCAAAGAAAAGGCCGGCAAAGACCGGGAGAATGCCTCGATTGGCCTCTATACGTACCCAAATCTGATGGCGGCTGATATTTTGATCTATAAGGCAACTCATGTGCCGGTTGGTGAGGATCAAAAACAGCACATCGAGCTTGCTCGTGATATCGCACAAAAATTTAACAAGGATTATGCGGAAACCATCGGTATGTCGGGTTTCGGAGAAGCATTTTTTCCGCTTCCGGAGCCTTTGATTCAAGGGCCGGCAACGCGTGTCATGAGCCTGCGCGATGGATCTAAGAAAATGTCCAAATCTGATCCGTCCGATTATTCGAGAATTAGTCTCACCGATACGGCTGAGGTCATTGCTCAAAAAATAAAAAAAGCCAAGACGGACGCAGAGCCGCTGCCTAGCTCCATCGACGGTTTGGTTGGGAGAACTGAGGCAGACAATTTAGTGGGGGTCTTCGCGGCGCTCAGTGAGACAACGAAAGAAAAGGTTCTTGAGGAGTTTAATGGAGCGAATTTTTCGACATTTAAATCTGCATTGGTTGATTTGACTGTCGATAAAATCAGTCCAATTGGCGCCGAAATGAGAAAATTACAGCAAGACCCTCAGCACATTGATGCTATCTTGCGAGACGGGGCCGAACGTGCGCGCCTTATCGCTCGAGATGTTATGAAATCAGTCAAGGAAATCGTTGGTTTTATTCAATAAATCAGTGTTTTGGTTGTAAGATCGGTCGTTAAGGACGATATAAGTCTCATTCACCTGCAGGACCCTGACTGATGTTCATCCAAACAGAAGCTACGCCAAATCCCTCGACCCTCAAGTTTCTACCAGGGCGTGACGTTTTGCCGTCAGGCATGGGCGTTACTGAGTTTAAAAGCGCGTCAGAGGCACAGAATTCGCCCTTGGCCAGCGCTCTTTTTGCGATTGAGGATGTGTCTGGGGTATTTTTTGGTGGGGATTTTATTTCCGTTACCAAGGCCGATGGTGACTGGCAGCTTCTGAAGCCCAGCATCCTTGGCGCTATCATGGAACATTTTACATCGGGACAGCCAATGTTCCTCAAGGCCGCCTCTGTTGAAAATGATGCGTTTCTAGGGGACGAGAGCCTCGAGATCGTTGATACTATCAAGGAATTGTTGGAGACGCGTATTCGGCCGGCTGTCGCCAGCGATGGGGGTGACATCGCTTTGCGTGGTTACAAGGATGGCATCGTTTACCTGTCCATGAAGGGCGCATGCTCTGGCTGTCCCTCTTCGACAGCCACTTTAAAAAATGGGATCCAAAATTTGCTTCGGCATTTTCTTCCTGAGGTTCAGTCAGTTGAGCAAATCTGAACCAATCTTGGGAATGCCATGAAACTTTTAGCAATTGATACGGCGCTCAACGCGGTGGCGGTCTGTGTTTCAAGACAGGGGGAGCCAGCCCCTCTTTTTAGCCAGAGAAGCGTCATGGAACGGGGTCATGCTGAGGCGCTAATTCCATTGGTTCAAGATCTCATTGCGCGGTCAGGCCATTCTTTTTCAGAGATCCAAAAAATTGCTGTCTCGGTGGGGCCTGGATCATTCACAGGTATGCGCGTCGGCATAGCTGCCGCCCGAGCCTTTGGGGTCGCCCTTGAAGTTCCGGTTGTGGGCGTTTCAGCTTTAGCAGCATTGGCAGTTCCGCTTCGTCTAAAAAGCTCGGAGACAGACATTGTCGTTGTCATCGATGCAAGAAACGGAAATGTTTATTCGCAGCGGTTCAGTTCAATTCAACCCCCCGCGACAGCTAAAGTGGGCACGCGTGAGGCGTTGCTTCAAGACCTCGGGTCGGACGCCGTTACGTTTGTTGGCCCCGGTGCAGCAGCGGTTTTCGAGCTTTCTTGTTTGAAAGGGCGGCAGGATATTTTAGCCGCGGGCCCTCAAGAGTGTGACATTGGTATCATCGCGCAACTTGGTTGGCGTGCTGAGCCAGAAACAGCTCCGCCTATCCCTCTTTATCTCAGCAGTCCGCAATATCGGCGTGTAGGCGATTCCCTCCCGAAGGGCACTGATCCTTGAAGTTTTTCAGCTTCTTAAAAATCAAATTAAAGACCGAAATATTCCCGCTTTCGTCCAAGGACGCAAAGACATGCGCATCCATCCATCAAATGTCCTTTCGATATGGCTGGTCTGCTCTAGAGTTTCAAAACTTGCTTGATGACAAGCAGGTTTTCGCTGACGGACTTAAGATTAGGGACCAAAAAGAAGCGATCGGTATAGCTCTGTCGAGATCGGCAGCTGATGAAGCTGAAATTTTAAGTATTGCTGTTGAGCCTAGATATCGGGGCAACGGTCTTGCCAAGGTCCTTTTAGAAAAGCACATCGAAGGTCTCCGGAATGCCGGCATTCAGCGCCTGTTCCTAGAGGTTGATGAGACAAATGTTCCCGCTTTAGCGCTTTATTCTAGGTTGGGCTTCCGGGAAGTCGGGAAACGTCCAGCTTATTATAAGAATGAGCAGCGAATTCCTTTTGGTAAATTAATGGCAGTGCCACTATATCATAATGCTCTCAACAGATTGAATTAAGAAGAATCGAATTATGATAAGATGAGGGAATATTGATGATAAGCAATTAGCATAAGTAAT
>CAIUDK010000092.1 GCA_903897875.1 uncultured Hyphomicrobiales bacterium | reverse complement strand
GCTTTTGCATGGTGTGAGCGATGGCATGATGCGTGTCGCGCCGTTTGTGGGAGCTGGTGATGTGCCCACACCCATTGCGGCGCGCACTGCTATTTTGATGACACTGCGCAATGAAGATCCGGCCCGTGCCTTTGCGCGTTTGCGCACGGTGATGACCAGTGTGAACGCCACGGGGCAAGGCGCACAGTTTTCTTACTTCGTGCTCAGCGATTCCACCGACGCCTTTGTGAGCATGCTGGAAGAGCAAATGTTTGGCGCATGGCAGACGCAGTCTGGCGCTGATGGTGCGCGCTTGTTTTATCGCCGCCGCACAAACAATGAAGGCTTTAAGGCTGGCAATGTGAAAGACTTTTGTCTGCGCTGGGGCGCTGACTTTGATTTCATGCTGCCACTTGATGCTGACAGTTTGATGTCAGGGCAAACCATTGTGCGCATGGTGCGCATGGGCCAAGCGCATCCTAAGCTCGGCATTTTGCAAAGCCTTGTAGTGGGCGCGCCCTCCAACTCTTTCTTTGCGCGTGTTTTTCAATTTGGTATGCGCCACGGCATGCGGCCCTATACGATGGGCAGTGCTTGGTGGGCTGGCGATTGCGGACCGTTTTGGGGACACAACGCATTGGTGCGCATCGCGTCCTTTATGAACAATTGCGAGCTGCCGATTTTGCCGGGTGCCCCACCCTTGGGCGGGCCTATTCTGAGCCACGATCAAGTCGAGGCTGTGATGATGCGGCGCGGTGGCTATGAAGTGCGCGTGCTGCCAGAAGAATGTGGCAGCTATGAAGACAACCCACCCACCTTGCTCGAATTCACGCGCCGCGATTTGCGCTGGTGCCAAGGCAATATGCAATATTGGCAATTGATCGGCATGAAGGGGCTTTTGCCGATGAGCCGCTTTCAATTGCTGTGGGCGCTGATGATGTTTGTGGGCGTGCCAGCATGGACCGCAATCATTGCGCTGTGCGCGCTCAAGCCTTTGGATGGCGAACCCTTGGCGGCGTTTCCCTCGGCCTCGGCGGCTGGCTTGTATGTTGTGTTTTTGCTGATGTATCTGGCACCCAAGCTCGCGGGCTTTATCGACATTGCGCTGACATCGGGCGGATTGAAACGCTATGGCGGCGGGTTGCGCTTTTGCTGTGGCGCGCTGTTTGAGCTGAGCTTCTCCTTCTTGCTGGGCGCGTCGACAACTTTGCGCACCAGCCTGTTTATGATTGGCCTGTTGTTTGGCCGCTCTGTCATTTGGAACGGCCAAGCGCGTGATGCCCATGCGCTCTCGCTGCGCACCGCCACTGTGGGCCTTTGGCCGCAGATGGTGTTTGGTGCGTGTGTGCTTGGCTGCGCGGCTCTGCTGGCACCCGGCCTCATTGTGTGGTCATTACCCCTAACGCTTGGCTATGTGTTGGCTGTGCCGTTTGCTGTGGCCTCCGCCTCGCCTGCCCTTGGGGCTTGGGCGGCGCGTGTGGGATTGTGTGGCCTGCCTGAAGATTTTGAGCGTCCTGCCATTTTGCAGGCGCTTGAGCGTGAGATGTATAAATCAAACCCAACAGATGAGACCCGCTAATGCGCTTGCTGCCTGCCCTGTTTCTCTCACTTCTTGCGATTCCCGCTGTGGCGCAAACCAAAGCGCCCGCTGCGGCACCCGGCTTCTATGTGCCAGCTCACGGTATCGACCCCAAGGAATTGGCGGTTGAAGTTGCCAACAAAAGCGAGCCGGTGTTGTGCGCGGAAAAAGACAATGTGGCGCTGGAGTTTTCTTCCCCGCTCGTGCGTCAGTTTCGTGTGCAGGCTGTGCATCCGGCCTATATCGGCACGATTGCAGTCGATCATTGGGCGCCTGATTTTACCTCTTGCGATATGACGCATGACACGGCCTTTCATGCTGACAATTCACGTCGCGTGACTTTCTATGAAACGCCTGATTTTTGGATTACGGGCTACACTTTCCCCTCCTTCTGGCGTCCCAACACTGTGCCCGTGCGTGTCGGTGATCGTGTTGAGAAGGGTTTGCATCTGATCCAAGTTTGGATGCGCTATCGTGAGCGCGCCGAAGAAGTGCTCGTGCTCTATCCACCCGATGGCTATTGGCGCGCACGCCCGCTGCCCTTTGCAGATATGCGTTGGACAGCCTATGGTTCGTCATTCCTGATCGGGCCTGTGGAAGTGCAAGAGCGTCCCATTGTTGCCATCAAGGACATTGCGTTCGATCCAGCCACCAAGACATTCACGCTGAATTTTGAACGTGGTGGCTCGGCGACATTGACGCTCGATGTGGTCGATCAATCACGCATTGCGTTGAATGTTTCAGTCAATGGTCTGCCAGACAATTTGCCCTTTGCGGCGATGCGCTCGATGTATGCAACCGAGACCAATTCGGATGTGGCAAAGGTGGCGTGGCGCAAAAAGGGCGCGGAAGGTTGGGGCGAAGCTCCGATCATGAGCTTTCCCAAAACTAGCCTGACAGAAATCTGGGCTGGCCGCACCGTGCCATCCAATCACAACACAAGCGCGCCAGACATGGTGTTTAGCCAGTTTTTTGGAGCGCAGTGATTTGGGGGCTACACGACACAAACGTCTTGATCTGATTGATCTGGCGCGCGGGCTAGCACTCGTGGCCATGATGATCTTTCATGGCATTTGGGATCTCGCCTATTTTGAACTCTTGCCCACATGGGTGCAGGTGAGCGCGCCGTTTCATGGCTTTGGCCATCTGATTGCGGGTGCGTTCTTTGCTCTGGTTGGCGCAGGCATCGCGCTCGCCCATCAAAATGGCGTGCAATGGCGCGGCTTTTTGTATCGTCTGGCGCAGATTGTGTTGGCGGCGGGTGCCATCACGCTTGTGACATTTTATGCCATGCCAGAGGGCGTCATCACCTTTGGGATTTTGCATTGCATCGCGTTGAGCTCGCTTGCAGCCCTCGCCTTCTTGCCCGCACCCATCATGGGCGTGGCGCTGGTGGCCTTGGCAGCGCTCGTGACGCCCTTGGTCGTGTCTTTGCCACTCATGGATCATGTGAGCGTGCAATGGCTCGGGCTTGGCACCACCGAGCCTTTGACCAATGATTGGCGGCCGTTTCTGCCGTGGTTTGGCATGGTGTTGGCGGGCTTAAGTCTGGCGCGCTTTGGATTGGCACGCGGCTGGGCGCAGAGGCTCTCGCTCTGGCAAGCCAACAATCGTGTCACGCGCATGCTCACTCTGGGTGGTCGCCACAGTCTCGCTGTCTACCTCATTCATCAGCCGGTGTTTCTAGCGCTGCTGTTTTTGGGCACGCATCTGTTTGGCCCGGACCGCATAGCGCGCGATGAGCAGACGTTTTTGAGTGCGTGTGAATCGCAATGTTCCACGAGCGCTGCTGATGCGCCGTTTTGTCGCAGCGTATGCGGCTGCGTGGCGCGCGATCTCAAAAAGGCAAATCTTTGGGCGCAGGGTGTCGCCAATCAATTCTCGCCGCGTGAGACGCAAGAATTGCAGGCCATTGCGCAAAATTGCGCGCGCGCGACACCTGAGCCTTAAGTTTTGGGCGCGCTGGGTGTCAGCATGGTTTCTGGCCGCACAATGGCGTCGAAATCTTCTGCACTCACCAGTCCCAATTTGAGCGCGGCCTCGCGCAAAGTGAGGCCCTCTTTATGCGCAGTCTTGGCCACGAGCGCTGCTTGATCATAACCAATCTTGGGCGCCAGCGCTGTCACCAACATCAGCGAGCGGTTGAGCAGATCAGCAATGCGCGCCTCATCGGCGACAATGCCATCGACGCAATGGACACGAAAACTTTCACAGGCATCGCTCATCAAGCGGATGGATTGGAGCATCGCATCGGCAATCACCGGCTTGAAAACATTGAGCTCAAAATGCCCCTGTGAGCCAGCCACAGTGATCGTTGTCTGATTGCCAAACACGCGCGCGCAGACCATGGTCAGCGCCTCGCATTGCGTGGGATTGACCTTGCCCGGCATGATGGAAGAGCCCGGCTCATTTTCTGGCAGATGCAATTCACCAAGCCCCGAGCGCGGACCACTGCCCAGCAAACGAATGTCATTGGCAATCTTAAAAAGCCCTGTGGCACATGCGTTGAGCGCACCATGCGCAAAGACCATTGCATCATGACTGGCGAGCGCCTCAAATTTATTGGGCGCACTCACAAAGGCCATGCCGGTGGCTTCCGCCATGCGCTGGGCAAACAGTTCGGCAAAGCGTGCATCAGAATTAAGCCCCGTGCCCACAGCCGTGCCACCTTGCGCCAGCGCATAAAGATCAGGCAAAACTTGCCGAATACGCGACGCGCTCAACGACACTTGCGCGCCATAGCCGGAAAATTCCTGGCCCAAGGTGACAGGCGTTGCATCCTGCAAATGGGTGCGGCCGATTTTGATAATATGCGCAAATCTGCGCGCTTTGGTCATCAGGCTTTCAGACAAAGCGTCGAGTGCTGGCAGCAAACGACTGCTGATGCCCATGGCAGCTGCGATATGCATCGCGGTCGGCACGCTGTCATTTGAGGATTGGCTGAGGTTCACATGGTCATTGGGATGAATGGGAGATTTGGCGCCTAGCCCCACGCCCATCATTTCATTGGCGCGATTGGCGATCACTTCATTCACATTCATATTGGTCTGCGTGCCAGAGCCCGTCTGCCAAACCACAAGCGGAAAATGATCGTTAAAGCGCCCGTCAATCACCTCTTGCGCTGCCGCCATAATGGCTGAGGCGCGCGCTTGATCCAAAAGACCAAGACTGCGATTCACATCGGCGGCAATTTTTTTAACGAGTGCCAAAGCGTGGATGAGCGCAAGGGGCATCACATCGCTGCCGATCCGAAAATTTTGGCGCGAGCGCTCTGTCTGCGCACCCCAATAGCGATCAGCAGCCACTTCGATAGGGCCAAAGGAATCGGTTTCGGTTCGGGTATCAATCTCTTGCACGGCAATCCCCTTAGGGGCCGCTCTGGGCCCTGCACATAGCTCTAAGTTTAGAGCAACGCGCAGGATTTGTATTTGTTTAATCGCTGCCGGTGCGTGAGAAGCGCTGGCCCATGATGAGCTGATCCATGCCCGACTGCCAATCGGTGTCCATGCCATAGTCAGAGCTTGAGCAAATGGCCAGCAATTCAACCAAGCGATTGCGGGCTCGATTGACGCGGCTTTTCATCGTGCCAATGGCACAGCCACACACGCCAGCCGCCTCCTCATAGGACATGCCCGACGCGCCAATCAGAATGAGTGCCTCACGCTGATCGGGCGGCAGCTTTTGGAGCGCTGCCCGAAAATCGAGAAAATCCATATGGCCCGCTTGCGAGGGTGCCGTGGCAAGCCTTGCGGCAATAGCCCCATCGGAATCGGCCACCTCACGGCGACGCTTGCGATATTCTGAATAATAAATATTGCGCAAAATTGTGAACAGCCACGCGGCGAGATTTGTCCCCTCGGAGAAGGAGGACAAATTGCTCCACGCTTTAGCCAAAGTTTCTTGGACCAGATCGTCGGCACGATCCGGGTTGCCGCAAAGTGAGACGGCAAACGCCCGCATGTTCGGGATTGCCGCGATCAAATCTTTTCTCAGCTGGGCGCTGACTATAATTGGCCCGGCTGCACTATTTGCTTTCGCCATTGTCAGAGTCCAATTGTCGCAACAAATCCAGGAACCGATCGGGAACCGGTTGATTCAAAACATCATCGTAGACAGCCTTCAGCTGACGCCCGATGTGTTCATCAATTGGCACCTTGTTATTTTTTTCCGTATTTTTATCGATGTCCGCGTCATCAGGCGATGACGTTGACTTTGTTTGCTTTTTTCCACCCTGACTCACACGCTCAGACTCCGATTGCCGTAAGGGAATTCGTGGTCCTGATTTATTATTATTCGCGGCTGGTGCAGCAGCGCTTGTTTCAACACTTGCCGCAGCGCTTAATTCTGCATTTGCCGCAGGGTCATATCGTGGCGCTGCCGTTCGATTCTTTTTTGAGCTCACAATTTTTTTATCCATTCTATTTCTCCGATGCCGCAGAAACCACTTGGCGACTATCAACATCGAAAGTAACATAAATTTTATTGGGAATAGACGCGCTAATAAAACATCAACGCATACATACGGTCTCGGTTCCGTCACGACGGAACTTTTTCATCTCTGATCGATTAGTGAAGTAGAAGCTGAACAGTAATCGCTTAGGGCAACCAAGCAGGGCTCCCTCATGTCAGTATCCCAAGAAATATCGAACCATATTCCCTATCTTAGACGTTTCGCTCGCGCTCTGTGCGGTTCTCAGGCGGGCGGCGATGCCTATGTGCTTGCAACGCTTGAGACAATTGTCACAGATCCAAATTCCATTCGCTCCAATGTGCGCACATCCTTATATCGCACCTTCCTCAACGTCTGGAGTGCGTCACCCGTCAACGATCATGTCGAGCATGTGATCCTTGCGCCTGACGAGCGAGGTGCGCGCCAAACATTAGAAGCCATTGCGCCACGTCCGCGCATTGCGTTTCTCTTGTCGGCCTTGGAAGGCTTTGATACGCGCGAAGTCGCCGCCATATTGGAAATCTCTGTGGCCAGCGCAGCAGCGCTTGTCGACAGTGCATCAAAGGAAATTGCAACACAGATCCGCACCGAAGTTCTCATCATTGAGGATGAGCCCTTCATTGCACTTGATCTGCAAACTTTGGTCGAAGATCTCGGCCATCGTGTGGCTGGCATTGCACGCACGCATAAGGAAGCCTTGGCTGCCGTTGAGGCACATCGTCCGGGCTTGATCTTAGCTGATATTCAATTGGCCGATGGCAGCTCAGGTCTTGAAGCGGTCAATCAAATTCTCGAACGCTTTGAAGTGCCTGTGATTTTCATCACAGCCTATCCTGAGCGGTTCCTGACAGGCCGCCCACCCGAGCCAGCGTTCCTGATTACAAAGCCCTTCAGTGTGGAGAGTGTGAAGGCGGTGATTTCACAAGCTCTGTTCTTTGACAGACGCTCGCACAAACGGCCCAACGCGGCACCTGTCAACGCGTGACGTTAATGGATGCAGATATGGATCGCAGCTCAAACTGCGATCCTTTTTTGCGATCCCTGTTCGTTTCGATTATTTGGATTTTTTGTCCAGCTGACGGCCCAAAATATAACCGCCGATGACGGCCAGCATTGCCAGATGGTGCGGCTTGATTTGATCGAGATGCAAAGCGTCTGAGATTGACTGGGCACTATCGCTCACCTCTTGCAAACGGTCTTGAGGCGAGCTGCGCGACGGCCCTCCACCCCAGATCGACGCTTGAGAGGGCGTCGCCTCAGCCCGTGTTGTGATGGCGATAAAGCACAACAAAGCCACACATAAATAAAGCGCGGCCACAACAAGGCTAGCGATGGCTGGATCAAAGCGTGAGCGCAGCCAAATATAGCCAGCCGCCGTGGCAAAGCCCAACGCGACGCAAACCAACACACCCCCCATCACGCCAAACACGATACAGCGCGCCACATGTTTGCTTTTGCGCTCTATGGGAGCGACGGCAGAGTTGAACATGCGAGTGGCCAAGCCCTTGACGATATCTTTAGCGATATCGCTCATTTGCGCATGCGACCCAGATAGCTGATGAACATGCCAGCCATCAGAGCAATCAAAACAGCGGTGAGGGGATTGCGCTCAATGGCTTTTTCCACCTGCTCATTGACGTCACTCAACCGATCTTGGGCGTCATGCAGCCGGTCTTGCAAACGATCTTGCACATTGGCGGCAGCAGCTGCGGCACTGGCGGCGGTTTGGGCGACCTTTTCGCGAGCGGTGTCGAGCGTCTCGCGCACAACGTCCTTCGTGGCCCCTGTTTGTTGCCCTAGCAATTTGGCTACAGAGTCACTGAGCTTGGAAATATCATCACGCAAAGCGGCCAAATCTTTTGCGGACTGGCTTGCCTGATCTTCGACACGAGGCTGCATCGTGAACTCTCCTCAAACGCAACTGAACTTAGAATGAAGCGCTGGACAACGTGCTCTCGATCACGCGGTTCCCAGCGCTGCTACGCAAGATGGATTTGGGTGGAATGAATTGGAGGGGGAGATGAAAAAATCCGCGACGGCCGGGGTCGCCGTCGCGGAAGATAGGGCACGCCCGAACAAGTGGGAGGGGATCATTAATCCGAGCGCACGCCTTAGAAACTCACGATTTCAGCAATCGTTCCGCTGTTTCACCAAATTATGTGCAGGGAGTGATTGTGGGACATTTGCGAGGTGACAGGATTCACTTTGAACCTAGCCATTCAACGTCAACGTCCCCAACAGGTTGGGTTTGCCAGGGGTTTGCCTCACGCAACGGAACCCCTTGAGATAAGTGACGTTTTACGACTGCACCCGCGCGACTGCCCCCATCAATCATGACTTTTAAGGAGCTCAGATGGCCGCCAAAACCATGAACGACCTTTTCGTCCGGTCGCTGAAGGACGTGTACTATGCCGAAAAGCAGATCAACAAAGCTCTGCCCAAATTGATCCGCCAATTGTCTGAGACGGGATTGAAGCAAGCGTTGGAAACACACCGTGGCGAAGTTGAGGACCATATTGATCGGCTTGAGCAGGTGTTTGAACATTGCGGCACCCCGCCCCGCTCCGTGCGCTGCGAAGCCATTGATGGCATTTTGCAAGAAACACGCGAAGTGATTGAAGAAATCGAAGACGACAAAGTTCGTGATGCGGCACTGATTGCCGACACACAAGCCGCAGCGCATTATTTGATTTGTCGCTACGGCACGCTGAGCGCATGGGCGGCACGGCTTGATCTAAAGGAAGCGCAAGCCTTGCTGCATCAATCCCTCGAAGAAGAAAAGAAGATCGACCATCAGCTGACCGAAATTGCAATGCAGACCGTCAATAAAAAAGCCGCCTGACTGCAGGGGGGCGATATTGACGAACACGGCACCTGGTTCAAAGCCAACTGGCGGGTCTGATGAGCCCCGCGAAATACACATCAGTGCACAGGCCGCCCGGCAGGGATTAACAGGCATGCATGTGCGTTGGGTGTTATTTGGCAGTCTTGCTTTAGCTTTGGTGAGTTGGATTGTTGTGGCTTGGTTGATGTAAAAGTCTTGAGCCTCGGCTTTTGCCGGGGCTCAAGTGCCAAGCAGGTTTTCAAACCAGCAGGTTTTCGTTAAATTGCCTCAATACGCGCGGCGCTCGCAGACACGTCCATAATAAGGATCGTCATAGCAGCGACGTGCTGTGGAGGCTGCGCCAACCACCGCGCCAGTTGCAGCACCAATGGCAGCACCTGCTGCGGCCCCAGAGGCGCGTCCTGTTGCAGCCCCTCCAATGAGCGCGCCCGCCGCGCCACCCACCAATGCACTTCCCAAGACCGGCTCAGATGGCGCATTTGCACATCCGGCCAATGGAAGCGCCAACGCGGCCATGGCCGCAATCACACAAGATTTCATACGCATCACACACCTCACGCTGGTTGGCAGATACTACTGCACCGCTCGCTCAACTGTGCTGTTGCGTGTGTGGTTCCGCTTCACACCTCTGCCAAAAAGGGGTCACAGAAAAGCCCTATGCGCCGCTCTGGCTAGGAACCATGAAAACTTCAGCACGTTTTCTCCGCGTGGCTGTGACGCAGCTAATGAGGAGAAATTTGATGTCAACTTCAACCCGCGGCTTTGCCTCGATGGACCCTGAGAAGCAGCGGGCAATTGCTCGCAAGGGAGGCGAAAGCGTCCCCAACAACAAGCGCAGCTTTGCGCAAAATCCAGAGCTTGCAGCCGCAGCTGGACGCAAGGGCGGCCAGAGCGTGAACCCCGCCAAGCGGAGCTTCTCACAAAACCACCAATTGGCTTCGGAAGCCGGACGTAAAGGCGGCCACGCCTCGCACAGCGGCGCACGCAAAAAGCAGGTTGATGCTGCTGAATAAAATGTGGAGAGAAAAATAAGGGAGATCAGTTGCTGATCTCCCTTCAGTTTATCTGGACTCTGCTTGCCGTTCCCGCTGTCGGCTTACGTCGTGCGTGTCCCCTCGGCCGCGCGGCGACGTCCGTGTGAGGAATGACCGCCCTTGCGCCCAGCCTCAGAGGCCAATTGATGATTTTGCGAAAAGCTACGCTTTTCATTGGGCACACTGCGACCGCCCTTTCGAGCAATCTCGCGCTGCTTGTCTCTGTCCATTGATGCAAAACCGCGCGTCGATGTGGATGTTGGCTTGCCAGCACTCTGCATCGGATACTCCTTGGGTTGTTATATGCGAAGTAACGAACCCGCCCGCTAACAGTTCCGTTGCGTCATGCATCTATCGCGCTCAATTCATTATGTTTTTTGTCAGAGCTGCAATGTGCTGTGATTAGTCGTCACTGCGAAAGACAGCGCCCACCATCACAAGGCAGGGGCCAGCGGGCGACATTTTGGCCACTATGGCTGGCAGGTCCGCAATGGAGCTGCGGGTTTGGCGCTGATCGGGCCACGAGGCGCGCTCGACCAGAACGGCGGGCGTGTCGGGCGACAACCCTTCCGCTAAGACGCGTTCAACAAATTGGGGCAAAGTGCGCACGCCCATATAGACAACGCTGGTGGCGGCAGGATCGGCCAGCGCACGCCAATCCAAATCATCGGGCAATTTTCCATCACGCGCATGAGCGGTAATAAATTGCAGACGCCGCGCAATCGTGCGCTCGGTCAAAGAGGTTTGCAAAAAAGCGGCTGCTGCTGAGGCAGCTGTGACACCGGGAATCACATCAATCGCAATACCGGCGGCGCGCACGGCCAAAATCTCTTCACCAGCGCGACCAAAGATCATCGGATCGCCGCCTTTGAGGCGCACAACATGTTTGCCCTCGCGGCCCAAAGTCACAAGCAATTGCGTGATGTCATCTTGCGTGCAAGACGGCTTATATCCGCGTTTGCCAACATTGATGCGTGTGGCCTCGCGGCGCGCCATCGCGATTGTTTGGGGCGACACCAAATCATCATACAAAACAACATCGGCTGATTGCAGCGCGCGCACGGCACGTAACGTCAGCAATTCAGGATCGCCGGGGCCTGCGCCCACCAATGCAATATGGCCAGTTTTGATTTGCGGGGCCGCATCGGTTTGGGCCAGCAATTGCGCCAAATCATCGCCATTGGGGGCCACATCGGGACGCTCTAAGGCGAGATCGGTGAAGCGCTCCCAAAATGTACGCCGGGCGCGAAAATCAAGATTGCGCTCTTGCACGAAGGGACGCCAACTGCGCGCCGCTTGCGCCCAATCGCGAAAACCACCCGGCAACAAAGCCTCAATGCGCGCACGCACGCGCTGGCCAAATACGGGGGCCGCACCATCGGTGGAAATGCCAATGACAAGGGGTGAGCGTTCGACAATCGCGCCAAATTGAAAATCGCACCATTCAGGCCGATCAATCACATTGGCGGGCACGCCGGCGGCACGCGCAGCGCTCCGAAACAGCTGCGCCTGCTCGGCGTCTTCGATGTCTGCAATGGCAAGCGCTGCATCAACAAGATCATCCGCCTGCCAGCCTCGCGCCTGCCAATGGAGATTGGGCACATCGGCAATCAGCTCAGCCAATTTCTCGCAAGGATGGGGGGCAAAGAGGGCAACGAGCGCACCGGTAGCGGCCAAAAGCTCCGCCTTCCACGCAACCGCCTCAGAATCTCCGGCCAACACCACCTTTTTGTCCCTCAGCTTGAAGAACACAGGCAAGGTCGCCAAGCTCTCAAGGCGCGGCTTAGGATTGGGATTGGGGCGGCGATTGGCGGGCTCAGTCATAGAGGCAGAAATAGCGATTTTCTCCCCAACGCAAGCATTTTCAGCCGCCGGCGTTTTATGATGCACTGCAAAAGATTGAAATCACTGAGCCAAATTATTTGCTGCGCGTTAAGCCCGTAGCATTTGTGCCTACATACTTTCGGCTAATTTGCACGCTCGATGGCAGCTCCCCCCTTGCAATGAAGAGCTATGTCGGATTTGCTCGTCTCCATTGCGCGAAGGTCATAGGTGCAAATCTACCCGATCAACGGGAAGCAAATTGACCCACGCAAGGGGCACCTGCCCCGAGGATAATCTCAAGGAGAAGACTGTGAAAATCACCAAGTTCGTTCTAGCTCTGGTTGCAAGCACGGCCATCGTCAGTGTTGCTATGGCAGCCGACCCTATCAAGGTTGGTCTCAGCGGCCCATTCACGGGCGGCTCCTCGTCAATGGGCGTGAGCATGCGTGATGGCGTTAAGCTCGCCACAGATGAAATCAACAAGGCAGGTGGCGTTCTGGGTCGTCAGATCCAATTGATTGAGCGCGATGACGAAGCCAAGAATGAAGTCGGCGTGCAGGTGGCCCAAGAGCTCATCAACAAAGAGCAGGTTGTGACCACACTCGGCTTCATCAACACCGGCGTCGGCCAAGCCGCTCAGCGCTTCTACCAAGAGGCAGAAATTCCCGTCATCAACAATGTGGCCACTGGCTCCATTCTGGCCAAGCAATTCCTGCCGCCTGATTTCAAGGCCAATTACGTGTTCCGCAATGCGGCCAATGACACGATTCAGTCGGCCATGATTGCAGAAGAAGCCATCAAGCGTCAGGGCTTCAAAAAGCCAGCCATTCTGAATGATGCGACCAATTACGGCATGCTGGGTCGCGCCGATTTGAATGCAGCGCTCGCAAAGCTGGACGTGAAGGTCGTTGCTGAGGAAAAGTTCAACATCGGCGACACGGACATGACGGCGCAGGTCTTGAAGGCTAAGGAAGCCGGCGCAGACGTGATCCTGACCTATGCGATCGGACCTGAACTGGCCCAGATTGCCAATGCGATGGCCAAACTCGGCTGGAAGGTGCCAATGATCGGTTCATGGACTTTGTCCATGGCGAGCTTCATCGACACGGCTGGCCCAAATGGCGATGGCGCCATGATGCCACAGACCTTTATCGAAGTGCCAACCACGCCAAAGCGTGCGGCCTTCATCGAGGCCTATCATAAGGCATTTGGTGGCACACGCATGCCATCCCCAGTGTCGGCAGCCCAGGGCTATGATTCAGTCTATCTGCTCGCCGCTGCTATCACACAGGCCAACTCAACAGACGGTCGCAAGATCCGTGAAGCACTGGAAAACCTGAACACCAAGGTTGAAGGCGTGGTCACAACTTACGATCATCCGTTCACTGCAACTGACCACGAAGCCATCTCCTACAACATTCCGGTGTTTGGCCTTGTGAAGGGTGGTCGCGTTGTGCCAGCCCATCCTGAAGATGTTGCTGGCGACAAGGCTTTGCGCATCAAGCCAAAAGCCTAAGGCTCCAAAATCCAATGCTCCTCTTCCCTGCCAACGCAGGGGAGAGGACTTTTCATATTATGAATGTGGGCAACTTTCGCCCATCTGTTTGAATGTGGGCCTTTCTGGTCCGCCTGTTTCGTTAAGGACAGAGCATGGATATCCTCGCCCAGCTTCTTGTGAGCGGCATTTCCGTTGGCATGGTCTACGGTGTGATTGCCTTCGGTTATCAACTGACGTTTGCCACCTCAAAAACTTTGAACTTCGGCCAAGGTGAAGCGCTTGCCGTTGGCGCGCTGGTTGGCTTGAGCACAGTGAATTTTCTCATCGGCCAATCTCTGGGCACGATGACCGCCTATCTTCTCATGCTGCCCGTTGTCTTTGCCTTTGGTCTTTTGCAAGGCTCGGTGGTTGAATTTCTTGGCGTGCGCCAAGCCATTCGCACACGCTCGGAAGCGGGCTGGATTATGGCCACCATTGCGCTGGGCATTATCTTCAAAAATCTCGCAGAAAACATTTGGGGCCGCGATGCGTTGCGCTTCCCCTCGCCTCTGCCAGAAGCCGCCATGAACTTTGGCCCCGTGCGCGTGCAGCCGATGGAAATCGCCATTGTGATTGGCGCGCTGGGACTGATGTTGGCTGTCGAAGTGTTCAATCGTCGCTCGATCTATGGCAAGGCCGTTGTTGCCACCGCCAATGATCGCGATGCAGCGGGCCTGATGGGCATTAACACGCGCGTCGTCATCACCTTCTCCTACGCGCTATCCTCACTGGCTGCGGCCTTTGCTGGCGTGCTGGTGGCCCCCATCACGCTGACGGGTGCGACCATGGGCGCTGTGTTGGGCCTTAAGGCCTTCGCTGTGGCCATCATCGGCGGTCTGTCGTCGGGCATGGGTGTTGTGGTGGGTGGCCTCATTCTGGGCATCACCGAAACCCTCACCGGCTATTACATCTCGACCGGCTATAAAGACGTGCCCGGCCTCGTTTTGTTGCTCCTTGTGCTGTCGATCAAGCCATCGGGCCTGTTTGGCAAAGCCACCATCAAGAAGGTTTAACACCCATGAAGAGCAAATCTTTGATGTTGCTGGCAGCTGCGGCAGCCGTCGTGCTGCCCTTTATGATTACCAGCCCCTATTATCTGCATCTCATCGTCACCATCGCGATCTTTTCGATCCTGTTGCTCGGCCTTGATATTGTGTTTGGCTATACGGGCGAAGTGTCGATTGGCCATGCCGCGCTGTTTGGCATTGGCGCTTATACGGCGGGCGTTTTGTATATGAAGCTCGGCCTTGGGTTGTGGATTGCGCTGCCAGCCGGCACTGCCATTGCAGCTTTGTTTGGCATGGTGCTCGCTCTGCCAGCCCTACGTGTGACGGGGCCTTATTTGGCCATGGTGACACTGGCCTTTGGCACCATCGTGCAAATTCTCATCAACGAAATGGGTTGGCTAACCAATGGCGCGCTGGGCGTGTCGATGAGCAAGCCGCTGTTTGTTGATCTGCGCGATTATGCCGATGCTCTGCCCTTCCTGCGCATGCCGCTGCCACGCATGAAAGAGGTGGAGTTCTACTTCCTCGTTGTGGCGCTGTTGGCAGTGACCGTTGTCATCATCAACCGCATTCTAGCCTCGCATCTGGGCCGTGCGTTTGAAGCACTGCGCGATAGTCCAATTGCCTCAGATTGCATGGGCGTCAGCGTCTATCAGCATAAGGTCATGGCCTTTGTGACGAGCGCTGCTTTTGCGGGTCTGGGTGGTGTGTTGTTCGCCTATTCCGAGCAATATATTGCGCCCAACAATTTCAGCTTCGATCTGTCGATTCAGTTCTTGCTTGCTGTGGCTTTGGGTGGTCGCAAATCTCGCTTGGGGCCGATCATTGGCGCAGCCGTTGTGGTCTATCTGCCCAATCTTCTGTCTGACATTGATCTGTTTCGCATGGGCGCTGGCGTCATTGCGGTGGCAGCGGTGGCGGCCGGTGCGTTGGCAGCCTCGCGTCGTGAGGACGAGAAATGGCGCGCACTGGTTCCGACCGCTTTATGCGTGGCGTTCTTTGCCTTCTCACTGGTGTTGGAAAAGATCACCGATTATCGCGCCGCCATCTACGGCATGATGATCCTCTTCGTGGTCTATTATCTGCCCGATGGCATCGTGGGCTTTTTGCGCCAAGCCATTGCGCAAGTGCGCCCCGATTGGATCAAGACGCATACAATCATCAAAGCGCATGGCGATGCAGATGATGCGTGGGGCAAGGCCCCTAGCATCACCAGCGCCAGCGTGTTGAAGGTTGAGCAAGTGGTCATGCAATTTGGCGGTCTGCGTGCGCTGGATCGTGTTGATCTCGATATTCGTCCCGGCACCGTGCACGGCCTGATTGGCCCCAACGGCTCTGGCAAATCGACCATGATGAATGTGTTGACGGGGATTTATATTCCCACCGACGGCAACATTGTTTTCGATGGCCAGCAGATGCAGGGTTTGAACTCCCCGCAAATTGCGGCGCGCGGCATTGCCCGCACCTTCCAAAACGTGCAGCTGTTTGGTGAGCTGACCTTGATTGAAAACGTGTTGGTTGGTTTGCATCACACCTATCGCGCCAATTTCTTCGATGTGGCGGCGCGCACGCCTCGCGCCGTGCAAGATGAAGCGGATGCGCGCAAGCGTGCTGCCAGCATTCTGAGCTTTGTGGGTCTGGAGCAGCTCGCCAATGAAGAGGCGCGCAATCTGCCCTATGGCAAGCAACGCCTGTTGGAGATTGGCCGCGCTTTGGCGCTTGATCCCAAATTGCTGTTGCTCGATGAACCTGCCGCTGGTCTGACCGCTCCTGACATTAAGGATCTGGTGCAAATCATCCGCAAAATTCGCGATCACGGCATCACGGTGATCTTGATCGAACATCACATGGATGTGGTGATGTCGATTTGTGACACGGTGACAGTGCTCGACTTTGGCCAGAAGATTGCCGAGGGCAAGCCTGCCGATGTTCAGTCCAATCCGCGTGTGATTGAAGCCTATCTTGGCGGCGCGTCCGCTCACCAGCCAGCTTGAGGATCAAACAATGCTAACGATCAACAATCTCGTTGCTGGCTATGGCAAAGTGCAAGTGCTGCACAATGTGACGATGGAAGTGCCAGAGGGCAAACTCGTCACTTTGATCGGCTCCAACGGCGCTGGCAAAACAACAACCTTGCGCGCTTTGTCGGGCATGATTGAAGCCCAATCGGGCTCCATTCGGCTTGAGGGCAAAGACATAGCGGGCATGGCGTCGCATGAAATCACGCGGCGCGGCATGGCCCATTCGCCCGAAGCTCGGCGCGTATTTGCAACCCTGCCTGTCTCGGACAATTTGTTGCTGGGCGCTTTCCCGCGCCTGACGGGTGCACGCCCCAAGGGCGATGTGGCGGCCGATTTGGAAAAGATGTTCGACCTGTTCCCGCGTCTGCGTGAACGGCGCACACAATTGGCTGGCACGCTTTCGGGTGGCGAACAGCAAATGCTGGCGATGGCGCGCGCGCTCATGTTGCGCCCCAGCGTGTTGCTGTTGGACGAGCCCAGCATGGGCCTGTCTCCGCGTTTGGTGGAAGAAGTGTTTGCGACCATTGCACGGTTGAAATCTGAAAAGATCACCATGCTGCTCGTCGAACAATTTGCCGCTGCTGCACTTGATGTGGCCGACTTTGGCTATGTGCTGGAGAATGGTCGCATCACAACGTCAGGCCCGGCTGAAAAGCTCAAGAACGATCCGGCTGTGAAGGCGGCGTATTTGGGAAGTGCGCATTAGGGGGAGCTAGGGCTCACCTCAATCGTATTTCAAATACCCATACCGCTCATCATGTGGCGTGCCTTCAAGTGCGCCACCCTCAAGGCCCGGCTGCCAGCCGATCACGTCTTCGATCTTGCGGGCGAGCTGCATGTCTTTCTCTGTCACACCGCCAGCGTCATGCGTATTGAGACGCACTTCGACGCTGGCGTAATTGACGAGCAGTTCTGGATGATGCCACGCCGCCTCGCATAAATGGCCGATGGTGGTCACAACCATCATCGTACCTTTCCAAGACTGCGTGCGATAAACCCGCACCAGCGTATTATTTTTGAATACCCAATGGGGCAGAGTGGCAAGCCGCTCACTGATGTTTGTGTCACTCAGAAGCGGCGTGCTCATCTTATGCCCCAATGTTGAAAGCTTACTTCTTCGCGCCGCTTGCGTCGTAGTGCGACAAGAAGGCGATAACATTGTCGATGTCTTCGTCCTTAGGCAGACCAGCGAAGATCATCTTTGTGCCGGGCACTTTGGCCTTTGGGTTCTTGAGATATTCCTTCAACGTGGCACCATCCCACGTCAGGCCAGAGCCCTTATTGGCGTCTGAATAATTGTAATCAGCAACGCTGCCTGCTGGACGGCCAACGACGCCGTTGAGCACTGGGCCAACAGTGTTGCGAGCGCCTTCGCCAATCATGTGGCAGGCGCGGCATTTTGCGAATACTTTTTCACCGGCTTCAGCATCCTGTGCTTGCACAGCAAAAGTTGAGGCAACAAGGGTGAATACAGCCGCACCGGCCGCGATGGCATAGGACTTCAACATTCGTCTTCCTTCCTGAGAAACGGCCGCACTATGGGGCCGATGAAACGCAAGCGCATACTTGAGAATACGGGAACTGCGCGCGGGCGGATCATATGTTAGAGCGGGCATGCAAAACAACCCCGCCCGCCGAATCACCCCAAATCCACCCGAAAGCGCACTCATCTCAATGCAGGACATGGACAAAGCCCGCGCCACGCTGAGCCGCGTGTTCGGCTATGGCGACTTTCGCCCGGGCCAAGAAGCCGTGCTTGAGCGCCTGTTTGCGGGTGAGGACGTGCTGGCCATCATGCCCACCGGCAGCGGCAAATCCCTGCTCTACCAGATCCCCGGCCTTGTGCGGCCCGGCCTCACAGTGGTGATTTCCCCCCTCATTGCTCTGATGCGCGATCAAGTGAGGCAGCTCAAAGCCTTGGGTGTGGCGGCGGGTGCGATGAACTCATCCCAATCTCAAGATGAGAATGGTGCCGTTGAAGACGATATTCGGTCGGGCAAATTGCGCCTGCTCTATCTGGCCCCCGAACGGCTCGCCAATGACTACACCCTGCGCTTGCTGCGCAATGCCAATACGCGGCTGATTGCCATTGATGAGGCCCATTGCGTCTCGCAATGGGGACATGATTTCCGGCCCGATTATCTCAATCTGCGCGACAGTCTCCAAGCCCTTGGCAAAGTGCAAATGCTAGCGGTGACGGCCACCGCCGATGAGCGCACGCGCGAAGAAATTGCGGAGCGTCTGTTTCCTGATCGGCCCAATATTTTTGTGCGCTCCTTTGATCGGCCCAATCTGCGCTTGGCGATGCGGCGCAAGAAAAATGCCGTGGCACAAATCAGCAGCGTGATTGATGCCCATCCCGGTGATAGTGGAATTGTCTATTGCCTGTCGCGCAAAGGCACGGAAACTTTGGCCGCGCAACTAAGCCAAAAGGGTTTGCGCGCTTTGCCCTATCATGCGGGCTTGGATAGCCATGTGCGCGCGCTCAATCAGGATCGATTTTTGGGCGAGGACGGCGTGATTATGTGCGCCACCATTGCCTTTGGCATGGGCATCGACAAGCCCGATGTGCGCTTTGTGTGCCACGCCAATTTGCCCGGCTCCATTGAAGCCTATTATCAAGAAATTGGTCGCGCGGGCCGCGATGGCTTACCCGCCAGCACGCTGACTTTGTGGGATGATGGCGATGTGGAATTGCGCCGTCGCCAAATTCAAGATGGCGATTCATCGCCCGAGCGCAAGCGCGTCGAATGGAACAAAGTCGCCGATCTGTTGGCCCTGTGTGAGACGCCACGCTGCCGTCGCCAAACTTTGCTGGCGGCTTTTGGTGAAGCCTCTGGGCCGTGTGGCAATTGCGATATTTGTTCACGCGAAGGACAATTCTTTGATGGCAAAATAGCCGCGCAAAAAGTCCTCTCGGCCATGCTGCGCACATCGGGCAAATTCTTTGCGCAACATCTGGCCAAAATACTGACCGGCGAAGTCACCGATGCGATGGTGAAATTAGGCCATGACAAGCTCAAAACCTTTGGTGTGGGGCGCGAGCGCAGCGCCGACGAATGGCGCTCGATTTTCCATCAACTCCACGCCGCCGACCTCATCGATCACGATGTCGATGATGACCGCTGGGTGATGACGGCGGCAGGGCAAAAAGTGCTCAAGGGCGAGGCTGATATTGAGCTGCGCATGGCCACGCCCGAAGAAACCCGCACCAAGCACAAGGGCGACAGCGTGCCCTTCAGCGTGGAAGAGCGCACGCTCTATGAGGCGCTACGCGTCAAGCGCCGCGAACTGGCCTCCCAAGACGGCCAGCCAGCCTTTGTGATCTTTGGCGACCGCTCCTTGATCGACATGGTGCGCCTGCGCCCCCGCACGCTGGACGATATGCGCATGGTCTATGGCGTTGGCGATACCAAGCTTGAGCGTTATGGGGCGATCTTCTTGGACGTCATCGCCAAGCGAGCCAGCGGAGAGAGTTGAGAGAGAGTTGAGGCCACCGCGCCCTCCACCGTCACCTTGACGCCGTCTGCTCAAGATTTATCATGCGCGCGAAGAATATCAGCCGCTTATTGGCTCTTTACCCCCCATCCACGGCCGGTTAACGGCCTATTGCCCCATCCACGGAGATGATGATGACCGAAGTTTTCCTATGCGCTGGCGTTCGCACGCCTGTTGGCCGCTATGCTGGCGCGCTCTCATCTGTCCGTCCCGATGATCTCTTGGCCCATGCCATCCGCGAATTGATGCTGCGCGTGCCGAGCCTGCCAGCCAGCGCCATTGATGAAGTCTATTCGGGCTGCGCCAATCAGGCGGGTGAGGACAACCGCAATGTGGCGCGTATGTCGCTGTTGCTGGCCGGCCTTCCGCAAGAAATTCCCGGCACCACCATCAACCGTCTGTGCGGCTCTGGTCTGGATGCTGTGGGCAGTGCTGCGCGCGCCATTCGCTCTGGCGAAATTGAAGTGGCTTTGGCCTGCGGTGTGGAATCCATGTCGCGCGCGCCCTTCGTGCAAGGCAAGTCCACGGAAGCTTTTTCGCGCCATGCAGAAATTCACGACACGACAATCGGCTGGCGCTTTATCAATCCTTTGATGAAGGCGCAGTTTGGCGTCGATGCGATGGGCGAGACGGCCGAAAATGTGGCTGAAGATCGCAAGATTTCACGTGACGACCAAGACGCCTTTGCAGTGCGCAGCCAAAACCGCGCAGCTGCTGCCATAGCCAATGGTCGTTTGGCCCGCGAGATTGCGCCGGTGTCACTCACTGATCGCAAGGGCAATGTGACGATTGTTGCCAATGACGAACATCCGCGCGCCACCACGCTGGAAAAATTGGGCGCACTCAAGCCCTTGTTCCGCAAGGGTGGCTCGGTGACGGCTGGCAATGCGTCGGGCGTCAATGATGGCGCGGCGGCTTTGTTGGTGGCCTCGCGCGCGGCTGTTGAAAAATACGGCCTGCAGCCGATTGCGAAAATCTCAGGTCTGGCCACAGCTGGCTGCGCACCGCGCATTATGGGCGTGGGCCCCATTCCTGCGACGCAAAAATTGATGGCGCGTTTGGGTTTGAAAATTTCCGACTTTGGTGTTGTCGAGCTCAACGAAGCTTTTGCAGCGCAAGCTCTCGCCTGTCTGCGTGGCCTTGGTTTGCCTGATGATGCTGAGCATGTGAACCCGAATGGTGGCGCGATTGCCATCGGTCATCCGCTTGGCATGTCTGGCGCGCGCCTCACTTTATCGGCAGCGCTTGAAATGAATGATCGCAAAGCCAAACGCGCTTTGGCCACTATGTGCATTGGTGTTGGCCAAGGCATTGCGCTGGCGCTCGAAAGCGTGAACTAATCAAAGGCGGCGCGTCTCAACGCGCCGCTTTTATCAAGATGTGAGATTGGAGTCCCGATGAAAGCCGCTTTGATTCAGATGAATTCCGGCAGCGATAAAGCGGCCAATCTTGCCAAAGCCCAAGCCTTGATCGAACACGCGATTGCGCAAGATCAGCCTGACTGGATCAGCCTACCTGAAGTGTTCGATTTTATGGGCGGCTCGCGCGACGATAAGCGCAATGCGGCTGAATTTTTTCCCGATGGTCCCGCCTATCGCTTGATGCAATCTCTGGCCAAAAAACATTCCGTCTTCATTCACGCGGGTTCCATTTTAGAAAAGCGCGTAGGCGAAGATCGTTTGGCTAACACAAGTGTGGCCTTCAATCGCGCGGGCGAAGAAGTGGCGCGCTATAGCAAAATTCATCTGTTCGACATCACTGGCCCCAATGGCCAAAGCTATCGCGAGAGCGCGTCGTTTATGCCGGGCGATGCCGTGGTGACCTATGACTGCGAGGGCATTACAATTGGCTGCGCCATTTGTTACGATCTGCGCTTTCCCGCTTTGTTTCAGGCTTTGATGGATCGCGGCGCGCAAATGATTGCGCTGCCCTCAGCCTTCACGCTGCACACTGGCAAAGATCATTGGGATGTGTTGTGTCGCGCGCGCGCGATTGAAACAGAAACCTTCTTTTGTGCGGCGGCCCAGACTGGCACCTTTTATCAAGGCCAAGAAGCACGCCACACTTACGGCCATTCGCTGATTGCCGATCCATGGGGCGTGGTCATTGCGCGCATGGCGGATGGCGAGGGCCATGTGAGTGCGCAGATTGATTTGACGCGTTTGACCCAAGTGCGCGCAATGATTCCCGTGGCGCAACACAAGGTGAAATTGGGCTGATAGAGCTTAATCGGGCAGCATATCCCTCAACCGCAACAACGCGATCTTTTCAATCTCTCCCATCGCCGTTGCAAATTCTGCTTCGCCATTGTGATGCAAGCGTGTCTCGAAGGCTGACAGAATCTCTT
>CAIUDK010000091.1 GCA_903897875.1 uncultured Hyphomicrobiales bacterium | reverse complement strand
GCATTCAAGGTCCCAAAAAGGCTGTCTATAAAGTCCGCTTTCGCGCCGTTGATCTTTGGCCCGATTATTCTGGTCCTGACCGCGATGTGATCGAAGCCGATCTCTATGAACATTGGATGGAGAAACTCGCATGAGCGGTTCCGACCACGACCACGACCACGACCACGACCACGACCACGACCATCATCACCACCATGGCCACGACCATCATCATGACCATGAGCACGAAACAGCCCATGCTCATGCCCCGCCCCAGCCAGATGATAAAATTCACTCCTATTATCAGATCCTTGGCATTGCTCTGAAAGAATTGCTCATCGAGAAGGGCGTGGTCACTGCCGATCAAGTTCGCCAACAAATTGAGCGCCGCGATTCCATAACGCCTGCCAATGGCGCCAAAGTTGTTGCGCGCGCTTGGATGGATCCAGCCTATCGCGAGCGTCTGTTGATGGATGGCAATCGGGCGGTGGCCGAGTTTGGCTTCCATATGACAACAACGAAACTGGTCGCAGTCGAAAATACACCGCAAGATCATAACGTTGTCGTCTGTACCTTGTGCTCGTGCTATCCGCGCGATCTGCTGGGACTGCCACCCAGTTGGTATAAAAGCCGCGCCTATCGGGCGCGTATTGTGCGCGAGCCGCGTTTGGTTTTGGCTGAGTTTGGAACGCAGATTTCAGATGACGTTACGCTGCATGTCCATGATTCCACAGCCGATATTCGTTTTCTCGTGATCCCCATGCGGCCCAAGGGCACGCAGGGTATGAGCGAGGAACAGTTGGCTGCCCTTGTGACGCGTGATTCGATGATCGGTGTTAGCCTGCCGACGCTTTAGCCGACCCTTGCAGGAAGCAGTGGCGCCTAACTAAGAATTGGACAGTCGGTCTAGGGCTGTCATCTAACTGCAATAAGAATCGGACATGCTCACTCCAAGGTTTCTTAAGTAAGAATTTTGGAGCGCGGCGTGGCTGGGGATATGAAATTTAGGACCGTCTTTATATCGGATGTCCACTTGGGCTCGAAAGCCTGCCAAGCCCACTTGTTACTCGATTTTTTGAAGCAAGTTGAGGCAGATACAGTCTATCTAGTTGGCGATATCGTTGACGGATGGCGGCTCAGATCCAGTTGGTACTGGCCGCAGCTTCACAACGATGTCGTTCAAAAGCTGCTTCGCAAAGTCCGTAAGGGCTGCCGGATGATCTATATCCCTGGCAACCATGATGAATTTCTCCGTGATTATGTCGGCTCTAATTTCGGCGGCGTTGAAGTTCTTATGGACGACATTCATGAGACCGCTGACGGCCGAAAATTCCTGATTGTTCATGGTGATAAATACGACATGGTGGTCGGCAACGTCCGTTGGCTCGCCTATCTGGGTGATTGGGCCTATGACATGGCGATCCATGTGAATACACTTCTAGGTACCGTGAGACGTCGCTTAGGTTTACCTTATTGGTCATTCTCAGGCTGGAGCAAAAGCAAGGTCAAAAGTGCCGTTAATTTTATTGGTGCGTTTGAAAATACAGTTGCTGAAGATGCAAAATCTTTGAAGGTGAATGGTGTTATTTGTGGGCACATCCACCACCCCATTCTCAAAACCATTGCCGATATTGAATACGCAAATATCGGTGATTGGGTGGATTCTTGTTCAGCACTTGTTGAGCACTTCGATGGCCGGTTGGAGATTTTACATTGGCCTCTGAAGTCTCAAGCGGAACAAATCATCAATATGTTGCCCCTTCAGCTTCAGAAGGTGGCGTGATGGATATTTTAATTGTGACAGATGCTTGGCGGCCACAAGTGAATGGCGTTGTGAATACGCTAGAACGATTGGCCTTTGAAGCAAAAAAACAGAACGTAAAGGTTCATTTTCTAACGCCTGAGCATTTTAAAACGGTCGCTCTGCCGGGGTATTCTGAAATTCGTCTAGCATTGGCACGCCCTTCGCAAGTTGCGGAGTCAATTCAAAACATAAATCCAGATGCTTTACATATTGCAACAGAAGGAACATTAGGAATATTGGCAAGAAACTACGCATTGAAGAAAAAACGTCGCTTTACATCATGCTATCATACAAATTATCCGCAATATATTTCAGCACGTCTTCCCATACCTGAAGCCCTTTCTTACGGTGTTCTTCGCCATTTCCACAATGCGTCTGCGACCACTATGGTGGCTACCGAAGTTTTACGAGAAGAATTATCAAGTCGGGGGTTTGAGCATCTCGCCATCTGGTCTCGCGGTGTTGATTGCGATGTGTTCAAACCGAGCTCAAAGAGCTTTCTAGACCTGCCGCGACCGATTTATCTATCGGTGGGTAGATTAGCCATAGAAAAAAATCTCGAGGAATTTCTAAGTTTGGATTTGGCTGGCTCTAAAGTCGTTGTTGGGGATGGCCCTGATCGCGCTCGTCTTGAAAAGCTCTATCCCGACGCGCATTTTCTTGGCGCTAAATTTGGTGAAGACTTATCCAATATATACGCTTCGAGCGATGTATTTGTGTTTCCAAGCTGCACGGATACATTTGGCCTAGTTCTACTTGAGGCATTGGCGTCTGGACTTCCTGTGGCAGCCTTTCCCGTGCCCGGATTTCTGACGCAGATTGAGGCAGCCCGCTGCGCTGTCTTGGATCGAAACTTAAAACAAGCTGCTGAAAACGCTTTGAAATTGTCTGGCCAGGCATGTCGAATTTTTGCCGAAGGGTTTTCGCATGCGCATTCGACTCGGCAGTTTTTGCAGAATGCGGAGCGTGCGCTTCAGTGATCGTTGTTTCTGCGAGAATTGATCAAATTTAAGATATGAGAGCTAAAAGGTTGTCGTCATGATTTTCGCTGGATGCTTTTTTGCAGTTTTATACGCGCTACACTTAGTCTCACTTATGATGGTTGCTTGGCGCTGTCGCGTAAAGCCTGTTTTATATTCAAATATTGAAAATGAGGGCATCACCCTTGTGCGCCCGCTCTGTGGTCTTGAGACCTATTCGCGCGAAACGCTCGAAACGTCTTTTATCCAGCAACATCAGAAGTTTGAAGTGATTTTTTGCGTCGGGCGTGAGAACGACGCCATCGTGCCGCTTGTGCGGGAATTGATGGTTAGTCATCCTGATGTTCGCTCATCTTTGTTGTTTGGTGAAGAACGACTTGGGCAAAATCCAAAATTAAATAACATGGCCAAGGGTTGGCAGAATGCCGCTTTCGATACCGTTGTTTTCGCGGACTCTAATCTTATGCTGCCAGTAGATTATTGTTGTCG
>CAIUDK010000090.1 GCA_903897875.1 uncultured Hyphomicrobiales bacterium | reverse complement strand
CCGTGATGCGCTCACCCGCATGGCCGATCTCGTCATCGACCAGCGCCTCAATATCTTCGTCGTAGATAATCTTCTTGCGATCAGCCAAGTCTTTGAAGCGCTTGAACGCATCTTCCAAAGCATTGTCGCCCAGATTATAGCCCATTTCCTTCAGCTTCTCGCGGAAGGCATGGCGACCTGAATGCTTGCCCATCACCAAGGATGTCTTTGAAACACCAACGGATTCTGGCGTCATGATTTCATAGGTCTGGGCATTTTTCAGCATGCCATCCTGATGAATGCCACTCTCATGCGCAAACGCATTCCGACCAACGATGGCCTTGTTATATTGCACGGGGAAGGACGTCACAGCCGACACCAACTTGGACGCGCGGGTCAACATCGGCGTCTCTATGTTGTTGGTATAATTGAGAACATCAGCACGCGTGCGCAGCGCCATCACCACCTCTTCCAAGGCAGCATTGCCGGCGCGCTCGCCGATACCATTGATTGTGCATTCGATTTGACGCGCACCGCCGCGCAAACCGGCCAATGTATTGGCAACAGCCAGTCCCAGATCATTGTGACAATGTACTGAGAAAATTGCCTTGTCGGAATTAGGCACGCGCTCAATCACATTGCGGAAAATCGCCTCATATTCCTCGGGCACTGTATAGCCAACAGTATCGGGAATGTTGATCGTGGTCGCACCCGCCTTGATGGCCGCTTCAACACAGCGACACAGAAAGTCTAACTCGGTGCGTGTGCCATCTTCTGCAGACCATTCAACGTCAGCAACAAGGTTACGTGCGCGTGTGACTTGCGCAGTCACCAATTGCAAAACCTCGTCAGGCTCTTTTTGCAGTTTATACTTCATGTGCAACGGAGACGTTGAGATGAACGTATGAATACGCGGACGCACGGCTTGGCGAACGGCCTCACCGCAGCGATCGATATCTTTGAAAGAGGCGCGCGCCAGACCAGCGACGCTGGCATTCTTCACCCGCTTTGCAATCGCGCTGACAGCTTCAAAATCACCATCGGAAGCGATGGGGAAGCCAGCCTCGATCACATCGACGCCCAATGCGTCCAACATATCAGCAACTTCGAGCTTTTCTTCCAGCGTCATCGACGCGCCGGGCGATTGCTCGCCATCACGCAGCGTTGTGTCGAAAATAATAACGCGGTCTGCGTTGGACACTACAGGCACACTTGAATCTGGATTGGACATTGTTTCATCTCTTGGAAGGCGCCCGGCTGATGGCCTTTGAGCCAAACTGGGGCGGCGGTTGATCTTCTTGTCTCGCAAACCCCTGAGCGCCCAGGCTAAGCCCGGCCGGCCCTCAGGGGCGGGTAAGAAGAAGCAGCCCTAGCTTTTGGACGCGCGAGTCTCCCGCCAAGCCATACTTTCCCGCAAAAGGGACTGTGCCTGTCAGTTTTGCTCTGCATTTTGAGGCGGAAAAAACCACCGTCACCCTCGCAACATCCAAATTAGAGCTTATTTGTACTCTTGACCGGGTCCTCTGACAAGATGGACGCAAATTCACTCGCCCGTCTGACGCATCCGCGCTAGACTTCATTTTATGAGCATTGGTTATTACGGAGCCAGAGATGCCGTCTGACACCGACTGGCTAGTTCCAAAGCCGCTCCAGCCGCGTGGCGCTGATTATGAGTTTGATCTCGATCGCGCTTTGACGGCGGTGGTCGCACTGACCTCGCGCGCGCCTGAAGATGCCTTTTCGGCTCAAACACTTGGCACAGAACGCGTTGGCCATGGCGTCCTCATTCGCGATGATGGTCTGGTGCTGACGGTTGGCTATTTGGCGATGGAGGCAGAGGAAATCTGGCTCACGCTGCATGATGGGCGGGTTGTGCCCGGCCATGCCGTTGGTTTTGATTACGAATCTGGGCTTTGCTTGGTCCAAGCCCTCACCCATATCAAAACGCCCTATCTCGAACTTGGCTCTTCGTCGGAGCTCGCCGTTGATGAACCTGTCGTGATTGCTGGCGCCGGGGGCCGTAAGCGCTCTGTGGCTGCCCACATCGTGTCTCGCCAAAGCTTTGCCGGCTACTGGGAATATCTCATCGACAAGGCCCTGCTGACCGCCCCTACCCATCCCCAATGGGGTGGCTCGGCGATGATCAATCAGGCCGGGGAATTGGTGGGCATTGCCTCGCTGCAATTGGAGCAAGACGGCGACGATGGCGAGCCTGAATCGCTCAATCTGATTATCCCGATTGATGTGCTCAAGCCTGTGCTGGACGATCTTTTGAAGATGGGTCGGCCAGACCGCGCGCCCCGCCCTTGGCTCGGCTGCCATGCTGCTGAGATCGAGGGACGCATTGTTATCATTGGCGTTTCCAAGAAAAGCCCGGCGCGTCGCGCTGATCTTCGCACCGGCGATATGGTGTTAAAGGTCAATGGTCGCCCATTGCGCAAACTGGCCGATTTTTGGCGCCGACTCTGGGCCTGCGGCCCGGCGGGCAGCGAAGTGACGCTAACAATCTTCAGAGAAGACACGCAATTCGATGTTCAGATCAGAACAGGTGATCGCGTTAAGATGCTGAAGCAACCGCGTCTTCATTAGCTCTTCTCAAGATGAGACCTATCTTTGAGCGAGCTTGACCATTTGGACTGCGGCGCTGATTCTATGGTCCGTTGATTCGCTCTTGGAAAACACACTGATGATGCGCTCTTTTGCTGTAACCACGCTGGTTTTAGGCCCTGTTCTCCTGCTTGGCGGCTGCCAATCCACTCAAACACAGTCCAGATCTGTGGCTCCTCAGGCCGTGGCCAGCACCAATGTAACGCCTGCTGATTTTAAGATGCCGACTGGTACAGGCTGCTCAGGCGATGTTGCGCGCTGGGAGGCTATTCAGAACAATGACCTCCAAATGGGCCATGTGACGCAGTCGGTCTACAATCAGATCCAGACAGAAATCGCTGCAGCATCAACAGCTTGTCAGGCTGGCCGCGGAGCGGAAGCCAGCGGAATGGTGTCGGCCTCAAAAAGGCGCCACGGTTATCCCGGCTAAACTGCTTTGCTTTAAATCCCTGTTTTAATTGTATCTTGTCGGTTACATAGTTTTCCGTTAAGACTACATTAAATCTATTTACGGGATTAAAGCATTGGCAAAGCCAACCTTCATTTTAGTCGGTGCCGATAAGGGCGGGGTCGGTAAAACGACCCTCTCCCGGACCATCATTGAGTATTTCAATGCCCTGAACCTTCCCGTTCGGGCCTTCGATACGGAGACGCCCTATGGGGCGCTTCAGCGTTATCACCCCGACTGCACTGAACTTGTTGATATTTTCAGCACGATCGATCAGCGCAAGATTTTCGAGCCAGACAGCGACGCGCCATCCATCACGCTGGTCGACTTTCGCGCTGGTACATTTTTGCAAACCCTGGCCACATTAAAAGATATCGGCATCCTTGCCCAAGCAGAGGATGGCCATTTCGATATTCTCTTGATGCATCTTGTTGCCCCCACCGTTGTATCGCTGGGTGAACAATTGGATGTCGCAGAATTCAAAACAAGCTGTGACCATTTCGTTGTGCAAGCCCATGCTGGAAAATCAGTCTTCTTTGAAGAACAGAAAGATGTTGTTCGAAAATATATTGGTGATGTGCGGCCCGAGCGGATCATTAAAGTTCCAACAATCAATCAAATGGCAATGGAAGCCGTTGATATTACGGGATCGCACTTCTTTGACTTTGCAACAGATGTCGACACAGACCTGAAGGGACCACAAAAGTCCTTAGTACTACGCGGCTATGTAAAAACATGGTTGAGCGCGTTGTGGGATGAGTTTGACCGGGTTGGTCTGCGCGACGTTGCTCTTCAAAATCTTAATTTCCAACCAAAACTAGAACAGGTTTAAAATGTCTCTGAATTCACATGACCTTCCAAATACAATTTCAGTCGCAAAAGGTGTTCGCCTCGCAGCGAGCCTGACCACGCAAGATCATGTGATAATTGACGGCACCTTTGAAGGTGATCTGACCTGCAGCCATTTATATGTTGGCCCGTCCGGCGTTGTTACTGGCACCGTCACTGTAAAATCGGCTGAAATTCTTGGTCGCGTGAGCAATCAACTGTCTGTTGAAACTTTACTTGTTCTGAGATCTTCGGGACGTGTTGAAGGTCGCTTCTCTTATGGTGAGTTCGAGGTTGAAAAGGGTGGTGTTCTATCCGGCTCGGTTGAAACCAGCGGAACACGCTCTGAACCATCGGCAATACCAAGCACGTCCAAGGCCTTAGCTGCTGTTGAGCCGACCCCACGCGCAAAAGCGAAGGCGTCGCCACACGCACGGACACTCACCCTCACTAAGGTTCAAGGTGCGACGTCTCAGGCGCTTCGCAAGGGAAAACGCTGAAACACAACGCGACCCTAGGTTGTTAATCTCAGCAGACATATGTGCGCGCTGGCGTTGCGTATGTCTGCTGTTGCACGCAACATCATTTTGCAAAAATCAGCAGGCGTCGCAGACTTATAAAAACACAGCTGTCGCAAACTAAAAAAACAAATGCCCCTCGCCGACACGCACGACAGATCCTGTGATGGATGCCGCGATCAATTTGGACGCCTCGACCTCAATACCCAAAGCAATGAGACTTGGT
>CAIUDK010000089.1 GCA_903897875.1 uncultured Hyphomicrobiales bacterium | reverse complement strand
TTGATCTTATCTTGAGAGATGTGCATTATAGTCGAGCTATCTTGATGAGATATTGGGCTCTACCAACATGTTTTTTCTTCTGCGTAGTATTTTTTGGTTAGGACTGGTTTTCTCATTGATGCAATGGGGGCCTGAGGGCGGCGTTGCTGAGTTGGGCGCACCGATTGCTTTGAAGACGATGGCCAATGCGTCGGGGGCTATTGAGCGCGCGTGTTTGTCCGATCCTGCAACCTGCTTGGAAATTGTCGCGAAGATTCAGGCCATTCCGTCTATGGAGCGCAAGCCATCGAAGGTTGCCGTGGAGACGCCTAAGCCAGCTAAGGTACCGGAATCCAATCCGAAATCGCCCGTCCGCACGCCATCACCGAAGGTTTGATCAATTTTTCAAAAATCTGATGTGGCGCTGGGGGCTGGTCTTGTCCATATAGAGGACAGGATCGCACGGGCACATCATGACACCGCTGAATGACATCATCGAGAATTTTTCCCTGCTAGATGAATGGGATGACCGCTATCGGTATCTCATTGAACTGGGCCGGGAGCTTGAGCCTTTGGCTGAAAATGCACATTCTGAGGCCAATCGGGTCAAGGGCTGCGCTAGTCAAGTTTGGCTGGAGACGACCGTAAATCCTGAGCAAATTCTGACATTTAAGGGCGATAGCGACGCCCATATTGTGCGTGGTCTCGTCTATTTAGTATTGGCACTGTATTCGGGCCGACCAGCATCGGAGATTGTTGCCACCGATGCTGGTGATTTGTTCCAAACCCTTGGTTTAACAGCACATTTGACGCCGCAGCGGTCCAACGGAGTGCGCGCTATGGTTGAGCGCATCCGCAATGACGCTCGGTCGGTTCTGTTGCCAGCCTAAGTCCTAAGCGGCTTAAAATCCTCGCTTCCCCAATGTCTTAGCCCCAAAGATCGAGCTGGGCCGATGGCTTGTCGGGTCATGCCGTAATGGTCGCACAGCCGCGCGAGGGCTAGGCCCAGCACAACCTTGCCCGATCTGGCTGGCCAATGTCGCTCCTGCTCGATCTGCTCTAAGCCCTTGAGAAACCCGCAGATATCGATCAAAAGATCGGCAAAATCGGGCCCCACTGCACGCAATGCGAGTGTCATTCTCTGCCGAGCCGCCAGCGACTGCTCGGATGGGTTGAGGTTTCCGATGCCTGAATTGCCACAAGCAGCGTTTGGAGACCAATTTGCCGTCACTTTGGGGAGCATTTGGGCCTTGGTCATTTCAGATCGCAGTCTTTCACCTGCATCGAGGCATGTTTTATCAACCAAAGGTTGTCCCGTTGTGCCGCGCCGGGCGGCGAGCCAGGCCAGCGGGCTCTCATTCATATCAACCCTGACGCGTATCGTTTCCCCGCCGTCTCTTATTTCCTGAGCCATAACAGGCAGATGCTGGGCCCGAAACGGATCGAGATCAGCGCTGGCGTCTAAGCGTGCAACTTTTGCGCGTCCTGCGGAGGTTAAGGTAAGTCGCTGACGGGCGCCCTTAGCCCCTTCCCAAATTGCCAAATCCTCAGCGCAAAGTCGCGCGACAACAGCCTTGGAAGCACTCGCCACACGCACAGACACTGACCTGCGTGAGGCCACAATCGCAACCGTGCCTTGCACACCCCCTTCGGCTTCAACCCCGTAGGCTCCGGGTTGCGCGAGCGCACGCAATGCGCGCTCCATTGCAGATGTTAAAGTTTTGGTTGAGCTGTTCTGAGATTTTGTGTTGGCGGAATTTGCCTGATGCGCTTGGGTCATGAAAGCACTCCGCTGCAGAGCAAATGAGACGCATCGCTGCGCGCTTGGTCTTCAAGATCATTCAAGCGTTGATCGAATGCATGATCGTCACGCGCATCTTCAATTCGTGCGCAGGCATAACGGATGGTGGCCGGGTCACGCTCAAAACAACGCGCCACATCACCAAGCTTCACACCCAATCCAACATGGGTGAGATACATCGCGACATGACGCGCTCTTGCCAGCCTATGCTGACGCATCGGAGTCAAAAGAGCATCGGGATTAAAGCCAAACTCATTGGCAGCAAGCGCTGTCGTCAAGCGACACACAGCACCCGCAAACGGGGACGCAAAAGTCATAAATAATCTCCACCTACGGCAATTCCGGAACCAACCGGTATGGAGATTAATTTCCTAAGATAGATATTTTGTCAATATTAATAGGAAAATTATCCCTAATTCCAAAACTGGCCTCATGGTCTGCGTCAACACAGCAGGGTCAGAGGAGTTAGATATGTCAGTTTCAAAAGTCGCAACGGATCCAGAGCGCGCCACCCGCCACGCACCACATTGGATCGACAGTCGCGATTTTCAAATCAGAGCAGCGCGCAGCTTTGACCTCACAATTGAGAGAGGCGCAAAACTCTATGATCGCCAGCGCATTTTGCCGCGCCTCTTGCCCATCAGCAGAGATGATATTCGCAACATTTTATCGACCCGCAAAATTGTACTGGCTCTGTCACGCGCTCTGCGCACGGAGCGTAACAGAGGCCGGGCCGGACATTGGAGCTACGATATGAGCCGCCATATTGCGCTGATGCAGGCTTTGCGCGCTGAGCAAAGGGTGTTGAAGCAAGCTTCATCGACGCAAGGACAATCAACGCAAGAGCAATTGAAAACTGAAGTGATTGGTCAGACTAGCAGAGACGCAAGCTGAGAGGCGTAAAGGCTGCATCTAACGAAAGTAATGCTCAAACAAAAATGTCCCGGATCAAATCCGGGACATGAAAATCTCAAGACTAAGATTTGATAACGTCTTAGCGTTTGCGCTTACGCTGCTGGCCTAGGCCCATTTGCTTTGCCAGCTGTGAGCGGGCCTTAGCATAATTGGGCGCAACCATTGGATAATCAGCCGCCAAACCCCACTTCTCGCGGTAGTCTTCTGGGGACATATTGTATTGCGTGCGCAGATGGCGCTTCAAAGATTTGAACTTCTTACCATCCTCAAGGCAGATGATATGGTCGTTTGTGACCGACTTCTTTGGAGGTACGGCAGGCTTGAGAGCCTCAACAGTAACTGGGGCTGTGCCGCCAGATACGCGCATCAAAGCCGAGTGTATTTCGTGAATGAGTGAAGGCAAATCGCTAGCATGAACAGAATTGTTGCTTACGTAGGCAGAAACAATATCTGCAGCAAGCTCAATGAAATGTGAGTTTGTGTTAGTCATATGAGTTGGCGTCCCTATCATGAATATTTCAGGGCTGTGTATGTCACCCCAGTGTGCGTCAGTCTCAAAACATCAGACGCGATACACCTTGAATCGAACAAAAAATATATAATAAACGTAAATAAAACTTCAATTGCTCATTAGCAAGCGTAAAAATTCAAATACATCCTATTACGCTACGAAATCTATTCAAAAATGAAGCTCTGTTCAAGTCGAGCCGAGACCGCAGTGCTCACAGCGTGCCCCTATGTCACCTTAGGCGAACTGAGCTTGTTAAAGTTACGCCCAAGCACTATCTCAATTAAGCACGATCTCAGGACTGACATGCTGAACCAAGACTTCATGAGGAGAATACGATGACTGATACTCCGAATACGAAAAAAGTCAGTAAAAGCGAGGGCGAATGGAAGCAGGAGCTGACGCCTGAACAATTTCATGTCACCCGAGAACATGGCACTGAGCGCGCCTTTACGGGTCCTTACTGGGACAATAAAGAGCCCGGCGTCTATTCTTGCGTTTGCTGCGGCGCACCCCTTTTTGAGGGCGAAACAAAATTCGACTCTGGCACCGGCTGGCCTAGCTTTTTTGCGCCCATAGCTGAAGCTGCGGTGAGCGCACATGAAGATGGCTCCCATTCCATGCGTAGGACTGAAGTGCGTTGTGCTGCCTGTGATGCCCATTTGGGCCATGTGTTTCCCGATGGTCCAAAGCCAACTGGACAGCGCTTTTGCATGAATGGTCATGCCCTGAAGTTTGAGCGGAGCAAATAATTCATGGCTAAAAATGCAGTGCC
>CAIUDK010000088.1 GCA_903897875.1 uncultured Hyphomicrobiales bacterium | reverse complement strand
CGGCAGGTTGCTGAGAGTATTTCCAATCAAGATACGATCGCAGAAAATACCGAAGAGGAATTTGAAGAACACAGGACGGTGGGCGAAATTCTGTCTGACCATCTTGCTAGTTTTGGCGGCAGTTGGGCCTTTCTCATTTCCTTTGCGCTGCTGCTCTTCATTTGGATGGGGTATAATATTGTCGTCGGCGAGCAGAATGCTTTTGATGTCTATCCATTCATTCTCTTGAATCTTGTTCTGTCGACACTGGCTGCAATTCAAGCGCCTATCATTATGATGAGCCAAAAGCGCCAAGAAGCAAAAGATAGATTGCGCGCTTTCAACGACTATCGTGTGAACCTCAAAGCGGAATTGGAAATTCGTCATTTACATGAAAAGATTGACTATCTGATTTCAAAGCAATGGCAGAGGCTTGCGGAGATTCAGCAAATGCAGCTCGAAATTATGCAGGAACGAAGAACTAAGCCCCGCAAGACGACCAAGCCTTCAGATATGTTCACTGATTAGGGGGTGTCGATTGATGCCATTTCAAAGCGGGCTTGCTATCAGCCATGGCGATAGAAAAGATCGTAAACGGTGACGATAATCTCAACTGCAATCAGCGCAACCACTGTAATCTCAAGACGTAGGCTGCGTTGTGAATCAATGAGATCCGTGAGTGCGCTGGCTGTGTCTTGAACAATTCCCACTTTATATGCGAGCGTGCTTGCACGCTCCTTTAATTCGTATTCATCTTCAAGTCGTGCATACAATCGTTCCAAATCTGCGCGATCCCACAAAATATCGGGCTTATCATCCACGGCAACGCGTGCTGCCATGCGATGAACTACGATGAGGGCTTCGCCAATCAGCTTCAATATACTGGTGCGATCTTTTGGCAGACGGCCCTTGTTTGCGAGATTGCGAGCAAGCGGATCTACAACACCAAAAAATGCGCCAATTTGTCGCTCGTTATGGGCGAGCGCAACGCTCTTTGCCAGAACATCTGCGATCACCAACAAGCGCTCGGAGGAAAAATCACTGACTTGAATTGGACCGCCCGGTGGAACCTGATCGTGCTTCTCGGGCGTAATGACGATGTGGGCAACTTCTTCTTCAAAAACGGGCAGCTTGCCGTTGATGCGAGACTTCAGGCTCTCCAAGAAATCATTTTCTTCACTTGGCGTCAGGCCAGCTAAAACCAATGCTCCATAACGAAAAAGCGCCACGAAACCGTTTTCCGACATCCGGAAAGCAAATGGCGTCGAAGCGATCATGTTAATCCGCTCAAGCCCCGACGTATCAAGCCTATCGCCGAGTAAGATGGCGCGAATTGTTAAGCCCTTGGTGTCTGATGTATCGCCAATATTATTTTGCGTCATTTCAACTCTTTGTCGTCCACGACTGAACTCTACTAGGATTCCTGATCGTTCCAAATTTTATAAAGGAACATAAGTACAGGAGCAACAATGGCAATTAGATTGCTTATGACATTAATCATAATGTCATAAGAATCACCGAACCTCATTAGATGAAATCACTTGCTAGATGCACTTGCATTTATGGAAATATTTGGATGCTCGCTGTCATCCCACTTTATTGCGCAGCCCGACCTTTGCGCAAAATAACACTATGCCCACATCAAGTCTGTTTCTAGCTGACGAAAGCCGTGCAGGTTTTTCATCATTGGGGGAGTTGCAATTTGGGAAAGCGCGCATCCAAAAATAGACGTAGCTTGAAAGTGGTAGAGCTCTCAGCGAAAATAGATCGAAGCTGCCAGAAGTTTGCAGATATCCGAAGACTGCCTCCGATAGAGCCGCTCAATAAATCACAACACACCTACCTTGATGCACTTCGGGCCTATCCGCAAATTGTCGTCATAGGTCCCGCTGGGACTGGGAAGACTTGGATGGCAGCAGCCTATGCAGCTGATCTTTATCGAAAACACCTCATCTCAAAAATCGTTTTGACGCGACCAAATGTTCCCTGTGGTCGTTCGTTAGGGTTCTTTCCAGGCTCGCTTGAAGACAAATTCGCTCCGTGGGCAACACCTGTCATTGAGGTGATCAAAGAACGCATCGGACAGGGCGCATTCGATATCGCAATGAAACGGGGCGATATTGAAATGGTCCCATTTGAGGTCATGCGGGGTCGTTCTTGGAAAAATGCTTTTGTTCTACTTGATGAAGCGCAAAACACATCACCTGCGGAAATGAAAATGTTTTTGACCCGAATTGGGGAGGATTGCTTAACAGTGATCAATGGGGATGTCAGCCAATGTGATTTGGATTCATCGTCCGGATTGAGTAAGGCGATTGAGCTTATAAAAAGGCAGGATTTACCCATTCCAATTGTCGAGTTTTCAATCGAGGATATTGTGCGTTCCGGCATATGTGGAATGTGGGTTCGGGCATTTGAGGCTGACAGTGAGTGCATCAAACTCTTCGAACCTTTCGGTGATTACAGTACAAGCGCCAAGACGATGCTCGCAACGCAATAGAGTCATTGAATCGTTATAAATACTTCGTCATTCTGAAATGTGAATCAGATCTGGGTCAGCCTAATTAATTAGGATGACCCAATGGCAAATCCATCAAAATTAAGCCGACGCCTTTTGCTTCAATCGAGCTCTATGATTTTGGCGTCGGCGGCCACTTATCCATCATCCAGCTTCGCTGCCGTAGTTGGCAGAATGAATATTAATGGACGTGTTTTAGACGCTGAAAATACCGGATCTGGCATCAGTGACGTGCTCGTGACCAATGGTGTTGATGTTGTTCGAACAGATCAAAATGGGTTTTATCAATTACCTCTGCATGGAGACTCAATTATTTCTGTCATTAAGCCAGCGGGTTATTCTGCTGCCTGTGAGTCGGAAACGCAGTGTTCGAAATTCTTCTATATTCATCAACCCGCAGGTACGCCGCCATCGCTTGAATTTGAATATCCCGGCATTTTGCCAACAGGTGAACTTCCAGCATCTGTCAACTTTGAGCTTCGCAAAGTTGACGAGCCTGAAAAATTTGATGTCGTGCTTTTTGCGGATCCTCAACCCGAAAATCACCAAGAAGTGAGTTATATTCGTGACGGGGTCATTCCGGATCTAATCGGAACCAATGCCGCATTTGGTATCACCTTGGGCGATATCGTTGATAATGATCTCTCACTTTATCCGCGTATAAAATCACTGATCGGTAAGATTGGAATTCCTTGGTATAATGTTTTGGGCAATCATGATTTGAATTTCGAAGCTCCTAGCGACCAATATGCGAGAGACACATTTAAGCGTCATTTTGGCCCCACCTATTATGCGTTTGAACATGGCAGGGCTCTTTTTATCGCCCTTGATAATATTGTTTATCACGGCAGTGATCCCATCGCTCCGGGTAAAATGGGAGGCTATCATGATGGTTTTAGCGATGATCAATTGGCGTTCGTCAAGAACCTTCTCGCTTATACGCCCAAGGATCGCTTGATCGTTTTAACAATGCATGTTCCGCTCCGCTCTAGGAAAAATCTGGAAGGCATGGAGGTCGCCACGGATGATACCGCTAAATTGCTGGACATCATCGGTGATCGCAATTGCATCAGTTTTTCTGGGCATACTCATACGTCGGAACATCGATATATTCATCGACAGGAAAACACTTCGACAGGTCAGCCCCATCACCATCAGGTCCTATCGACGGTTTGCGGGTCTTGGTGGAGCGGTCCTCTGGATAGCCGTGGCATACCTTCATCGGACGCGTGTGACGGCTCTCCAAACGGATATTATATACTCTCCGTAGATGGGCTGAGCGCCACAACAGATTTCCATTCTTTAAGTGAGGCCGTGAACAAGAAAATTAGGCTCAGTCTGGTAGATAAGACTGACCCAAGCTTTCAGATCCACAAGCCAAGTTACTCAGTCGGACATTTGATCGCGAAGGATAGAATTTCTGACTATGAAGCGTTGGTCAATTTTTTTGACGGTGGTCCGCGTAGCCAGTTGGAGCTTCAATTTGTTGGGTATCGATCTCAGCCGATGCGTCGCCTGCCTCGCATTGATCCCTTTGTCGCTTCGATTTATGCAAAAAATATTGAGAAATTGAAGGTCGGAGTCGAGGCTGAGCCATCGTCTCACACATGGGTGGCCGATTTGCCCAATGGACTATCGATCGGAACCCATTCCATCAGAATCAAGGCGGTCGATGAATTTGGTGGTGAACATTACCAGCATGCCATCGTGGAAATTGTCGATGGTCACGAAAACCATGCCTTCCATATGAAGACTTAATCGTGCGGTTATGCCGTGAAGCCACTCACGAGGGGCTCTACGTGAGCGGCCGTTTTCCGGCGGGAAGCTTAGCTAAGTCATTGAAATAAATGGCGCGCCCGAAAGGATTCGAACCTCTGACCCTCAGATTCGTAGTCTGATGCTCTATCCAGCTGAGCTACGGGCGCGCATTTTGTGTGCCTGAGCCGAAGCCCAAGGCCGAGAGCCGCAAAGCAGCTACGGCGACCCGTTTAGCCTCTTCCGCTGCCCTTGGCAAGAGTGCCGGACTTCGGGGCCGGCGATTAGCCCATATTGTCCCCATGGGGGTCGAATCGGCCCTAAACCCGAGATTCATCGGGCAAGGCCGCATTGGCGTGGGTCTTATGCCCCAAACCGACATAATTGGCGGGCTGGCGCGATGTGTGAGGCGGTCCGCTGACGTTGCGCCAATCAAAAACTTTTGCCCCTCCGAAATAAAATTTGCGGAAACGTCAGTACGTTAGGGAAATAATTAAGGATAATGGGGCAGACTTATCTGACTAAATTTTTAAACGAAATCTTTTTTAACCATTTATTTTTCGGACGCAGCATGTCGCTGATTGTGATCGTTGATGACCGGGTGACCAACCGGAATATTTTTGCAAAATTGGCGTCGTCAATTGATGAAGACGTCACCGTACGAACCTTTGGCGATCCAGCTGAAGCGCTCGAATGGTTGGTCGATCATAAGCCCGATCTGATCATCACCGATTATAAAATGCCGAGCATGGATGGCGCGGATTTTGTCCGGTGCTTTCGTGAATTTCCAGAATGTTCTGAAATTCCAGTCGTGGTCATCACGGTCTATGAGGAGCGCGCCTTCCGGCTCAAAGCGCTAGAGGCTGGGGCCACTGATTTCCTGAACAGTCCTGTCGATCATCACGAGTTTGTCACGCGGGCGCGCAATCTTCTCAAATTGCAAAAGCACCAGCTCTTATTGGTGAGGCGGGCTAAAAGCCTCCAGCAGGAACTCGAGGACAGCGAAAAATCGCGCGAAAAAGTCATGCGAGATTCCAGTGAGCGGCTGGCTCAGGTTATCGACACGCTGCCAATCATGATCAATGCTTCCAACGCGGATAGTGTTGTGCTGTTCGTCAATCGCTTTCAAGCAGCCCTTGTGGGGCTGGATGCTACAAAGCTTGTTGGCGAGCCAACGTCTGTTCTCTATGGCGAAGAACATGCCCAGCACGGCACCGCACTTGATCGTATGGTGTTTGAGACAGGCAAGGCGCTTCCCGCCTATGAAGAAGAGATTACGGACCCCCAGGGCAATGTCCGGGTTTTCCTGACGACGAAATCACCTTTGCGCGACCATGTGAGCCAAATCACCGGCGTGTTGACGAGTTCGTTTGACATCACATCGCGCAAACAAACCGAAGCGCATCTCAGGCATCTGGCTCAGCATGATGCTTTGACTGACCTGCCCAACCGCACCTTGATCCGCGAGAGACTGCGCCAGTCGGTCATTAAAGCCCGCCGTGGCAGTCATCATTTTGCACTTCATATGATCGATTTGGATGGCTTCAAATCTGTCAATGATTTGCTGGGTCATTTGGCGGGTGATCGATTCATCAAAACCATTGCAGAGCGCTTGCGCGGCATTATTCGCCAAACTGATACGCTAGCGCGTTTGGGTGGCGATGAATTTGCCATTCTTCAAGCCGATGTGAAGACGCCAAAAGAAGCGAGCGATTTTGCTGATCGCATCATTGCGGCTGTCTCGCAGGCAAATTATTTTGAGAATACGCCCATCAATGTCTCGGCCAGTGTTGGCATAGCGATGAGCGCGACCGATGGCTCGACCGGAGAAGACTTGCTGAGAAATTCTGATTTGGCGATGTATCGCTCCAAAAGTGAGGATGGCAATCGTCACAGCTTCTTTTCTGCCGATATGAATGCGCATGCTCACCAAAATGCGTCATTGGATTCTGAATTGATTCGCGCCATCGAAGACAATCAATTCCAGCTCTATTATCAGCCTGTCGTGAATCTCGCGACCGGCCTGATTAAAGGTGCTGAGGCCTTGTTGCGTTGGAATCGCCCGGGCTTTGGCATCGTATCGCCGGGCGCATTTTTATCGAGGGCCGAAGAAAATGGTCTCATCATAAAAATAAATGAATGGGTTTTGAGAGAAGCCTGTCAGGAAGCACGTCGGTGGCAGGACGCAAAATTGCCTTTTCTGCGCGTTGGTGTGAATTTATCAGCCGTGCAGTTTCGAAAATGCTCTGTGCCCTTGCTTGTGGCAAGCATTTTAGGCGAGACGGGTTTGGCCCCAGACAGGCTCGATCTTGAGCTGACGGAAAGCATTATGATGCAAGACATGAAGGCCGTTGCCCAAGATTTGCGGCAACTCCTTGATTTGGGTGTCCATATTTCAATGGATGATTTTGGCACCGGTTATTCATCTCTCAGCTATGTCAAACAATTGCCCATTGATCGCATTAAGATTGACCAGAGCTTTATTCGCACCATCAATACAGATCCCAATGATGCAGCCATCGTGCGCGCAATCATTGCTATGGCACATAGTCTGAAGCTCGAAGTTGTTGCTGAAGGCGTTGAGACGGCCGATCAACTGGCGCGCTTGCGTGCTGAGGGCTGTGATCAAATTCAAGGTTATTATTTTGGCAAGCCAATGCCAGCCAATGAATTCATCGCGCGGGTGCGCGCCGAAATGTCCATCGCGCAGAGCGCTTGAGGGGTGAATCCTATGGCTGTCTCAGCTGCATTAAAGCCGTTCATGAGAATTTTCTTGCGGGTCAGATTGCGTCTGAAACGACGCAAGGATTCTGAACATGAAATGACATTGAACAGGATTATTCTCAGCACAGCATTTATTGTGTATTTGTGCGCAGCGAGTATTTTTCATCTCGATCTGAGCAGCACGCTCGGGTCAGTGTTTAGTATCTTCATTATTTATAACCTCGGCACTTTTCTGATCTTCGCGCATATTCTTTGGAAGCCAGAAGCTTCTCGTACGCGACGACTGGCTGCGATCCCGCTCGATATATTGTTTTTTTCATATCTCGTTCATGCGGGTGGTGAGGCCACAGCGCTTCTCTATCCGATGTACATGTGGCCTATCTTTGGTAATGGATTTCGGTTCGGCACGGCCTACCTTTATTTTGCAGCCGCAACATCATTCATTGGCTTTGCGGCCGTAGTGCTGGTGACGCCATTCTGGCAAGCGCATGTCAATTTGGGTCTCGGGCTGCTGTCTGGCCTCGTTATTGTTCCAGGATACGCCAGCTTCCTCATTCGAAAAATGAACGAGGCGAAACGTCAGGCTGAAGACGCCAATCGTGCAAAAAGCCTCTTTCTGGCAAGTGTAAGCCATGAGCTGCGCACGCCGTTAAATGCGATCATTGGATTGAGCGATCTGTTGTTGACGAGTTCTCTTGATAGAGATCAGGCGGATATGACCTCCACCATAGGTCGGTCGAGTCGCGCCCTATTAGGGCTTATCAATTCCATCCTCGATATATCGCGCCACGAAGTGGGCAAGATGCCAGACCGGCTTGATGTTATTTGCGTTGATGATCTGTTGTTCGACATCAAATCCATGCTCGCAGTCGAAGCCGAAAAGAAAAACCTCAAGTTTTTTCTCAATATTAACGTTGAAACACCGCGTGAAGTGTTGGGGAGCCGCCGTCACCTTGAAGAGGTTCTCATCAATCTCATCGGGAATGCGATCAAATTTACAGAGACTGGCAGCGTGCGCATCAATGTCGGTGTTGAGGAGACAGCACCAGATTCGCATCACTTGAAATTTGATATTATCGATACAGGCATTGGTATCCCAAAGGATGCGCAAGCGCGAATTTTTGACGAATTTTCGCAGGCCGATGAATCCATCATTGATCGATTTGGTGGCACAGGATTGGGTCTCTCCATCGCACGCAAGCTGGTGTCGGCGCATGGCGGGCGTCTCAAAGTCGATAGCATCGTGGGCGTTGGCAGTCATTTTTCCTTCAATATGGAATTCAAGTTGGCTGGTGAGATCCATCACTTGCCGCTGTCAGGCTTGCCCGTCTTTGTCTTGTCCAAAGATACTTGTCTTTTGCAATCTCTCAGTGATCTTGGCGTTGATGTCTTTTGTGGCGGGGATGCAGGCCAATTGCTTGCGTTGATGCGCAAGCAACAGGCGCATCATGATGCGATTGTGATTGTCGATGAGCGTGCAACATCTCGGCGCATTGGCGATGTTTTAGCAGAGCTTCACGGCGACAAGGTTCGTCATGCGCCAGCGCTCATCGCAATCCTTGAATGGGCCGCTAGCCGCGAGGTCATGATGCCACAATTGGTCACGCTGCTGCCTCAAGCATTCAACGATCATTTGCAGCGCGCGGTTGAAATCGCGGCAAGTCAGCGATTGCGGGGCCAGAGAATTGTGTCGGGGCGCCCGTTGGCAAAGGCCCGTCAGGCTTTGTCGATACTCGTGGCAGAGGATAATCGCACCAATCAAATGGTCATTCGCCGCTGTCTCGAAGCCGGCGGACATCATCCGGTGATTGTCGACAACGGGCGCTTAGCGATTGATGCGCTGGCCGCTCAGAGTTTTGATTTGGTTTTGATGGATATCAATATGCCAGTCTTAAACGGCATTGAAGCCACCAAGCTTTATCGTTTTACAAGCGAGGGGCAAAAACACATTCCGATCATCGGCGTGACTGCCGATGCGAGCGATGAGATACGAGAGAAATGCACAAAGGCTGGCATGAATGGATGTTTGTGCAAACCGATCGAACCCGCCGTGTTGTTAGCATTTCTTGAGGATTTGTTCGATCAAGACGCAAATGCTGTTTGCGTTGACGAGGAGCCAAAGCCCGCCTCCCAAATGCATCAGGAAATGGAAGACCGGATTGATCAACGAAAATTGCGCGATTTGGAAAAGCTTGGTGGAGCCGAGTTTGTTGATCAAATTGTTGAGCAGTTTATCGCTGACGGTAAGGTGTTGATTGAAGAGCTAGGGCAATCAGTTGCCAAGAAAGATATTGCAGACTTTAGGGATCAAGCACACGCTTTGCGCAGTTGTGCGGCCAATGTGGGTGCAAACCGCATTTTTGAAATTTGTTTGAAATGGCGCAGCATTGAAGCCGATCAATTGGCCGATCAAGGTGACGATATCATTTCCAATTTGCGCAGCGAATTAGCGCAAGCCAGCACTATCCTCACCAAAAGGGCCGCTTAGATGGCATCAGGTAGGACAAACGACTTTCGATTAATTTTGCGAGACTGCGCATGGATCAAGACTTCCATTTTGCGCAGCTCGGAGGGTTGAAGCGCCATCGATGTATCAACCCAGATATCTGTGATGTTGCGCAATTCGGTGAGCGTAAGCGGGTTCACGCATTGTCTGACGCGCGTTGCAGAATATAACAAAGATTGGCGCTTCATATTGTCGACAACAAATTGATGTGCTGTGTCTCGCCCCTGACCGGGCTCGACGAGAATGTCGACGATCCCCATCTCGTAGAATTCCTCGGCGGTATAGATTTGGCCGCTTAATATGATTTTTTCTGCGCGTTTGTGGTCGAGCTTTCGGGAGAGAAAGCTATAGGCTCCCATGCCGGGAAATGAATTAAACAACACTTCTGGAAATCCCATTTTGACGCCGCGTTCGGCAATCAAAATATTGAAGCTTAAGGCTGCCTCAAGGCCGCCACCCAGTGCGTCGCCTTCGAGGATGCCAACCGACACAACGGGAACGCTGAATCCAAAAGCGTTGTTATACATGGCTTCTACGCAGGCATAGGCGTAATTGCGCAGGCTGATTGCGTCGTTGTTTCGAATGCATTTCAGAAAGAATGCGAGATCTCCGCCAAGATTGAAAATGCCGGGTAGGGCAGAGCCCACAACGTAAAACTTCACCGGATCAGGATCGCCCGCGACGCGCTCTTCATACATCTGATGAATTTGGCGATGCACGAGATTGAGTTCGCGCAGTAAGCTCGACGTGAAGCTTGGTGGTCCAGCTGGTTTTAGGAAGCACCACAGGGCCTGCATGTCGCGATCAAGTGAAAGATCCACTTCCCGATAGCGTGTCAAATCCGGCGTTGAAGCAGCGTGTTTGTCAGGCGCGTGATCAGTGTCATGGAGTTTTAAGGCGTGTCGTTTTGTAAGCGTATCTGCCACGAGACCGATCGTCGGTTGATCAAACAAAGCGTATCTCCAAAATGCAAGGCCGTGAAAATCGTCAATATCAATTCGTTAATCTTAACCCAATTACACCGCGATGAAAGAAAAACTGTGAGCCGGATTTTATCAAAGTTAACGACAGCGATGAGTGTATCGCGCTAACGAAATTGCGCGTGACAATTCAGACACCTAACAATTGTCACAGAATCTTCACACGCATTTTGGTTTCAAGCGCGCAAAAAATTGCACATGATAATTTGCATGCGTGCGTCGTTTTGATGCGTCTCATCCAACGCGGTCTGTCCAAATTCTGGCGTGTGAGTCGGGCTGATTGTTGGGTGGGGATAGTTGAGCTTTTGTTCACTTCTTATTCTTGCCAAGCTCTTTTGCTTGGGCTAGCTTAGCTTTGGCAGGAGAGCATGAGATGGTGGTTCGGGTTCCAACTGTGGCGTTTGAGGGCGTTGAGGCTCGGCCTGTCGATGTTCAGGTGCAGATTTCCAACGGCAATGTGGCGTTTATCCTCGTTGGGCTGGCCGATAAGGCCGTGGGTGAGTCGCGTGAGCGTGTGCGTGCTGCTTTGGTGGCAGCAGGGCTCGCACTTCCTGCGCGTCGCATCATCGTCAATCTGGCACCCGCCGACGTGCCCAAGGAAGGCAGTCATTATGATCTGCCTATTGCGCTTGGTGTCATGGCGGCGATTGGCGCTATCCCCGCCGACGCGTTGCAAGGCTATACCGTCATTGGTGAATTGGCGCTGGATGGCACGATCACAGCAATTGCTGGCGCACTGCCAGCTGCGGTGGCCGCCAATGCGCGCGGGCAAGGTTTGATTTGTCCTTATGAGTGCGGGCCGGAAGCGGCGTGGGCTTCGGATGAGATGGATATTTTAGCGCCGCGCTCGCTCATTCAATTGGCCAATCATTTCAAAGGCACGCAGGTTTTATCGCGCCCTGTTGCCGCTGTGCGCCGCGTGCAGACTGGGCTGCCAGATCTGCGAGATATTAAGGGTCAAGAGAGCGCCAAGCGCGCGTTGGAAATCGCAGCTGCGGGCGGTCATAATTTGCTGATGTCTGGTCCGCCGGGCTCGGGCAAATCTATGCTGGCGGCGCGTTTGCCCTCACTCTTGCCGCCATTGAGCGCGCGCGAGCTTCTTGAAGTGTCGATGGTCCATTCTGTGGCAGGTGCGCTGGCTGGTGGTGAGTTGACGGATCGGCGACCGTTTCGCGCGCCCCATCACTCAGCCTCCATGGCCGCATTGGTGGGCGGTGGGATCCATGCGCGTCCGGGCGAAGTGTCGCTGGCCCATCATGGCGTATTGTTTTTGGATGAGTTGCCAGAGTTTCAGCCCGTGGCGCTCGACAGTTTGCGCCAACCTTTAGAGACGGGCGAGGTGATTATTGCGCGTGCCAATCATCGCGTGGTCTACCCAGCCCGTGTGCAATTGGTGGCGGCTATGAATCCCTGTCGCTGTGGGCAAGCGACGGTGCCGGGCTATGCGTGTCGGCGTCAGCCTAATGAGCGCTGTATGGCCGCCTATCAGGCGCGCTTGTCGGGGCCTTTGTTGGATCGGTTCGATCTTGCCATTGAAGTGCCAGCCGTGACCGCGGCCGATCTCATTCTGCCGCCGCCAGCCGAGGGTTCTACTGAGGTGGCAGCACGCGTGGCTGCGGCTCGCAATCTGCAGCGCGATCGGTATGCAGCCCTTGGCCTGCCCCATGTGGGCACCAATGCCGCCGCACCCGCCAATGTGATTGAGGAGGTCGCCAATATAGATGATGCCGGGCGCTTGCTGTTGCGCGATGCGGCCGAGCGTCTGCGGTTGAGTGCGCGGGGCTTTCATCGTGTACTCAAATTGGCGCGTACTTTGGCCGATCTGGAAGGGGTCGAAAAAGTTGAGCGCCGCCATTTGGCCGAGGCTCTGTCCTATCGCAGCTCTGCCCTTCGGCTGTCACAAGCAGCTTAAACCTAGCAACTCAATCTCAAGACATTGCGCGTAATCTCTCGCCAGTTGCTTGGAGTGCGTGTGATGATCCTTCGGGACGCCAATCTGGCGTGGGTGTTATTGGGCGTTGCGCTTGCGCTGTTGGGTGTGATGGTCTTTGGCCTGCGGCGCACATCGCGCTACGCACAGCGTCGCGAGCGGTCGTTGCGTCACCAGCTCGCAACAAGCCAAACAGAAATCCAACGGCTGATGTATGAGGTGAAGGCGCAGACGCGTAGTGATGTCAAAGATGCCGCCAAATCGAGATTTCTCGCCAGCATCAGTCACGAATTGCGCACGCCCTTG
>CAIUDK010000087.1 GCA_903897875.1 uncultured Hyphomicrobiales bacterium | reverse complement strand
TGGGGCTCGGTGGTCATGGTGTCTCCTCGGTGCATATTTCTTTTATGCATCCTTAGGGCTGCGTCATGCCTTGAGTCCAGTCAAAACAGCGCGCGCTCGTTAATGCGCGCCGTTATTATTGCGAAGGCGCCTTAGCCCTCAATCACATAGAGGCCGACATCCACGGTTCCAATGCGGAACCCTGCCTCGCAATAGGCCAGATAATAATCCCACATGCGACGGAAGCGATCATCAAAGCCCAAGGGTGCAATGCTGGGCCATGCCGCATGGAAGCGGATGCGCCATTCTTCCAAAGTGCGTGCGTAGCTTTCGCCAAAATGCTCCATCTTCACCAAGCGCAATCCAGCACGCTCGGCTTCTGCGCGCAGGATTTCGACAGTTGGCAACATGCCGCCGGGGAAGATGTAGCGCTGAATAAAATCGGGACGGCTGCGGTAGTCTTCGAAACGCTTTTCATCAATCGTGATGGCTTGAATGACAGCCTTGCCACCGACTTTGAGGCGCGCGCGTATCGTGTTGAAATAGACAGGCCAATATTTTTCGCCCACCGCTTCGATCATCTCAATGGACACGATGCGATCAAATTGTCCGGTGACGTCGCGATAATCTTGCAAGCGAAGATCAACGCGCGCGCCCAGATCTGCGGTGCGCTCTTTGGCATGTTGCAATTGCTCGGTTGATAAGGTCAGGCCCGTGACGGTGCAATTATGTTTGGCCACCAGATGCTGGGCCAAGGCGCCCCAGCCACAGCCAATTTCAAGTACGCTTTTTTCAGGTGTGCTTTTTCCACCATCGACATCAAGCAGCTCTGCGATGCGTTCCAGCTTGTGAATTTGCGCATCTTCGAGTGTTTGGTTGGGCGTTGCATAGAGCGCGGACGAATAGGTCATGCTGGGATCAAGCCAGCGTTCGTAGAAGGAATTGCCCAGATCATAATGGGCAGAAATATTGCGGCGGCTGCCGCGACGCGAATTGGCATTGAGGCGATGCTGAAGCCAGTTGAACAAACGCATCGGCGCAAAGCCAGACGGCGGTGTGTCAAAAGCATGCGTCTCGTTGGCCACTGCCAATTCCAGCATGGCGGGTAGACAAGGGCTTGAGAGATCGCCGTGCAAAAATGCTTCCGCAAAACCCACTTCGCCCTTCAGCGCAATGCGCGTTAAAGCGCGCCAGCGGTGAATGACCAGCACAGCATCGGGGCCCGGCAAAGCGCCATGGCCCACAGCGCGCTCGCCGGAGGGAAGCTCAACGGTCAAGCGACCGATTTGCAAACGCCGCAACAAGCGTTCCAGTGCACGACGGCCCGGTGCCACGCGCCACGGTGCACCCTTGAGGCGCGCTGTGTCTAATTGATCGCTGCTGCTCGACATGAAAAACCTTTAGGTGTCTTTACGCACGATGGTAACGGGATGAAGCGGGGCGGGCGGACGTGTCCGCAGTCCCGTTTTCTTAAGCCAGATAAATAAGGCTTCCCAATGAATGGCCACCACCACTTTGATGGTGAGGAGGGGGTAGGAGAAGAACGCCTTGAAAAGGCGCGTATCGGTGAGTGTTTGGCGAGCACCTGACAATGAGGCGACAATCATCGGCCCATCAGCGTCACGCGCCCGCACAGTGACGGCAACGCGCTCATCTGGCGGGCTGACGTCGAAGTCGTAGAGCAAGTTCATATCCAGAAAAGGCGAGACGTAAAATCCCTTTTCGCAGCTTTGATGGATGGGGTTCTGCGCAGCATCTTCAACGGGGATCAGATAGGAATGGCGCTCGCCAAATGTGTTGGCCACTTCATAAAGAATGGCGGCCAAAGCGCCGTCGCGCTTATGACAAAACCAAACGCTGATCGGGTTGAACACATAGCCTAACAGGCGCGGCATGCACAAAACGCGAATGGAACCGATGTTGGCGCTCTGAAGGCCGATTTGGCCGAGCATGCGTTCCATCTGTGCGCGCAAGGGCTCATCGCTGAGGGCCAAATGATCGCGGGCGTGAAAGCTGAAAAGATTGAAACGATTGAGCGAGAAGAAGCGCAGCTTTGTGTGCAGCGTTTCCAACTCATCAATATCGAACAGTGTCCAGAAGACGCGATAGACAAGCTTGTGCGGGCGCGGACGAAAGCGCTGATGAAAAACGCGGCCTGTGTAGAGCGCCGAGTCCATCATGCAACCTGTTCTTGAACGGGGCTCAACACTGTGGGCAAAGACAGGCGGCCCGATTCATTGGCAACAGTCCAAGGGCGGCGAACACCGCCGAGCGCTTCGGCCACAGCCAAACCAGCCTGAAGGCCATCTTCATGGAAGCCTGATCCCATCCACGCGCCACAATACCAAGTGTTCTTGTGTCCTTGCAGCAACCAAGCGCGCTTTTGCGCATTCATCGCGCCGGGATCAAAAATCGGATGATGGTAGATTTCCGAGTGAATGATGCTCTCTGGCTTTGGCTCGTGCAGCGGATTTAACGTAACAAACAGCGGCGATGATTGCGGAATGTCTTGGAGCAGATTCATCCAATAGGTGATGGTAGGGCAGGCGCGCACATCGTTGCGGTTGCCAATGTAATTCCAGCTCGACCAAACATTTTTCCGACGCGGCATGAGGCTTGTGTCGGTGTGCAAAATTGCGCGATTTTTGCCATAGCGAATTTTGCTCAAGACTTCATATTCTGCAACGCTTGGCGCTTCGAGAAGCGACAGCGCTTGATCTGTGTGGCAGGCCATAACAACGTGATCGAAAGTGGCCGTATTGCCCTTTACGTCATGCACAACAATGTCATGACCATTGCGCACAATGAAGGCGATCTGAGTGTTCAAGGACAGTTTGGCGCGTGATGCGTCCAGCAGACGCGACACGTAATTGCGACTGCCACCTGTGACGGTTCGCCAAGCGGGGCGGTTGCTGATTTGCAGAAGGCCGTGATTGTCATTGAAGCGAATGAAGGCCCGCGCGGGATAGGACATCAGTGTTTGAGGCGTTGCTGACCAAACAGCGCTGGCCATCGGCAACAGATGATCTTCTTGAAAGGCGCGGCCATAATTGCGCGATTGGAGATAGTCTCCCAAGGTCACGCTGTCATCGAGCGCTGCAATGTCGCTCGGGGCTTCACGATAGAAGCGCAGAAGATCACTTAGCATCGACCAAAAACGCGGGCTGACGGCGTTGCGCTTTTGCGCAAACAGGCTGCCAATATTATTGCCAGCATATTCAAACTTGCCACCGTCGAGCGAAATGGCAAACGACATGTTGGACTCTTGCGTGGCCACACCCAGATGATCGAACATGGCGATCAGATTTGGATAGGTGCGCTCATTGTAGACGATGAAACCGGTATCGACCGGTATCGGTCCGTTGGGGCCGGGCGCATCCACGGTGTTGGAATGACCACCAGGGCGGGAGCTTTGCTCAAACAGGGTCACGTCATGCTTTTGCGACAAAAGCCACGCGGCAGAGAGGCCGGAAATGCCACTTCCCACCACGGCTATGCGAAGACCCGGCTTAACGTCCATCTTTGACCCATGTCCTCTCGTAGCGACCACACCAAACCATTTACGGCGCGGTCAAAGCCGCAGATCATGATGATCTGTTATAAGTTTAGAACGTATCTCTTAACAGCCCCGGGCCTATTCTCGGCAAGGAAACGTCCTTTCTCCACCGTTCCGGGCACTAGGAAGAGAGCCCGACGTGCCAGACACCCATCAGATGCCATTATTGAACCTCGCGGGCCTCATCGGGCTTGGCTGGGCGCTATTTGCCACTGTTATGCTTGGGGCTTGGCTGTTGTGGCGGCGGTCTGGGAATGCGGGCTTTGTGGACTCGATCTGGAGTTTTGGGGTCGGGGCCGTTGGCATATTGGGCGCTCTTGCGCCCGTGTCATCTGATGGGCCCGCGGTGCGCCAGCTATGTGTCGCACTTGTCGTGGCCATTTGGTCGGGGCGGTTGGGGTTCTTTATTTTGCGCCGCTCGCGCGCCAAAGGTGATGATCCACGCTATGCGGCGCTGATCCGCCAATGGGGTGATGATGCGCCTCGTCAGATGTTCGTGTTTCTGCAAATTCAAGCTTTGGTGTCTGTGCCATTGTTCGCAGCCATTATGGCGGGCGCGCACAATCCTTCTGCGCAACTAGGGCTGGCTGATGGTCTTGCTGTTGTGGTCGCCCTAATCGCTATCGCAGGTGAGGGCGTCGCTGACGAGCAGATGCGACGCTTCGTGGCCAAGGCGAAGGCTGGCAGTGTTTGCAATGTCGGTCTGTGGCGCTATTCGCGCCATCCCAATTATTTCTTTGAATTCGTTTTGTGGTTTGCGTTTCCGCTGTTCGCGTTGAGCGGCCTTCACCAACCTGAGCTGGCCCTGATCGCTCTGGCGGGACCAGCTTGCATGTATTGGTTGCTGGTGCATGTGTCAGGTGTGCCGCCGTTAGAGCAGCATATGTTGGCGACGCGCCCGGAAGCCTATCTAGCCTATCAGGCGCGCACGAGTGTGTTTTTCCCCAAGCCTGAGAAAATGCCAAAGGGCCTAGTCATAAAGTCTTAGGCTTGGGCCCTCAGGCAAAGTTATGATGCTTGTGGGATCAGATGTGATGCAAACTTTGTCACAACTGTGAAGGTAATTGCTGAACTAAGACCAGATAAGACAGCACCCCAAATCATATCAACGACGGTCAGTGCAAGGGACCAATTTTTGAGCGTTGCATAATTGGTGAGGTCGTAAGTCGCATAGGCCAGCAAGCCAAACAGCGCGCCGTAAAATGCCGCATGAAACAATGAGCTCGCATTGATGGCGGGCAGAATTGCAAACACGATTAAGCCAATCGGGAAAATGAGATAGAATGCTAGCGCTGCCATGAGATTTGGTTTGGCGAGTAGAATGTCGCCAAGGACAGGTTGATAAAACAACGGGCTCATATTTGAGAGCCAGATCGCATCAATCGCAACAAACGTGATTGCAGTTACAATATAGACCAGTGCCGTGAGCATAGAATTTCCCTTCATTTTGTTGGCTATTTGTATACGCAGATATGATTGTCTCAGATCATTTTACACTTTACGCGCCCAACAACCTGAGCATTTGATTCAACATAGATAGTTCTTTTTTTCCCGTGTGCTTAATATTATAGGACATGCGCTGGTGTGCGTAACTGGGTGTCCAACAAAGCCAATGACCTTGCAATTAACAAGCAAAGCTATCTGCTTAATTGATGCTGATCGCAACTTCGTTCGGTTTCTCAGCGATTATCTGACATCACAAGGTGCGCATGTCAGAGCCTTCCATGACAGCGAAGATTTTCTGGCTGCGCCGGATTTTGATCGATATGATTTCTACATTCTCGATCTCACATTTTCTGGCATTGATGGCGTTGATGTTGTCAGCCTCATCAAGGGCAAAACAGACGCTGGTATTTTGATCGTCACCGATCGTTTGGGGCCTGATGCGTTTAACAGCGGTCTGGCTGCTGGCGCAGATATGTTCCTCTCCAAACCCGTACGCTTCGATCAGATTATATTTGCGCTTGGCTCTATTCACAGGCGTCTGCATCGCGCGCCGATCGCGGCCAAGACATGGACGCTCAAACCATCGAGCAGAATGTTGCGCGCGCCCGATGGTCAATCGGTGGATCTGACGTCCAACGAATGCAAATTGCTCGGCTGCCTTGGTGCAAGCTACGAGCCGATTTTGCGCGAAGACTTGGCGGTCGAGATTGATCTGGACCCTGAAAATCGTAACCTAGATGCTGCGATGTATCGTCTGCGTCGCAAGATTGAGCAGACGCTTCAGCAATACGCACCGTTCAAGACGGTGCATAATGTGGGCTATCAATTCACCGGCCTGCTTGAGATTGTGTGACGATTAG
>CAIUDK010000086.1 GCA_903897875.1 uncultured Hyphomicrobiales bacterium | reverse complement strand
CCATCTGGCATCAGCTGCTCATCGAGCTGTAGTGCGACCTTCGCGTCTGGAACGAGTGTCACGTTGACGGCGTCTCCTGCAAGCGGTTCGACCTTCAGCGGTTGGTCGGGTGCTTGCTCGGGAAGCAGCACCTGCGTCGTGTCGATGACGGGGAACGTCAATGTGACGGCGACCTTCATTCTGACACCAAGCTCCACCTTTACGCTTGCTTACACCAAATCAGGCACGGGTTCGGGCACGGTGACAAGCTCGCCAACGGGCGTGAATTGCGGCGCTACCTGTTCTGTGAGCTTTACGTCGGGCGCGAGCGTCACGCTGTCGGCAGCGCCGTCGTCAACCTCGCTCTTTACAGGTTGGGGTGGTGACTGTTCGGGCACCGGCACATGCACAGTGAGTATGACTGCAAATAAAGCAGTGAGCGGCACATTCACTGCTTGCGACACCTCAGGTGTTGGCGGCGCGGTTGATGCGCCTTGCATGTCGTGGGCTACTACAAGCGCATACCCGTGGTACAGCCAAAGCACTTATGTATCAGGCTTAAGTGGCTCGACTGCTGCGCGTAGCGGTGTCACGCCCAACAATGGGGTGAGTTGTTTGGGAACAACCATTCCTGGAGCCGGCACACTCTTCTTTGTTTGGGGTGTGAATTCGGAACCTTCAAATGATGGTATGGTCTTTGTGTTTGACGGCATCGCTCAAAGCAATTCGATTAGCGGCACGGGATGGGACCAGCAGAGCTGGAGCATACCAACAGCCGGGACACATACGTTGTTGTGGTGTTATTCGAAAAATGCGTCAGGGAGCGCTGGGCTTGATGCGGGCTTTGTGGATGAGGTCTTGTTTACACCGAGTGTGACGCCAAGCGCTGGTGGCCGTGCGCCAATCGCGTCAGGACAGCCAAAGCTTCTTAGCTCGAAAGTGCGTGGGATGGTTGGTAACGCGCCCACCATTCTTGCGCCACTTGATGCGGCACACCTAGCGAGCGTTTTGCAAAGCGGCAATGTGACTGTGCAGCCAATCAGCCTTCAGACACGATGAAGCGCTGCGACTGAGCCATCTTAAACGCATCGTGTCTCATCAAGATGAGATACGATGCGACGGCCCAAACTTTAGCGTCGCATGAATTCCAGATAGGGGGCGGCGCAATTGCGATCATCGCCAATCTGCACGCTACCCAACTCGCCTGTCGAAACGCCACATAGATTTGCAACTGTCGTCAATGTCGCGCGCGGGTCTGTGACCATATCTTCGTATGTCACAATGCGCACGACATCGGGCGCGGCTGTCGCCAACGCATCCATCAGTTGATCATAGATTGCCAGATGCTCGTAAATTGACGCGAGGTCGTAGGCGTAGGCGTTTCCAGAATTATAATGCGACATGAAGATGCGCAGCGCGAGGTCGTCATGATTGCGCTTGATGCAGACGACGCGACTGTTTGGAACAAAGTCGATGACGCTTGCCATTTGCAGAATGTCGGACGGGTTCGTGGATGTATGCACTATTGCGTCGCTTTGACCGCCCGCGAGCAAGTGAAAATATTTCTCGCAGAAAATCTCACGCATCGTGTGGGGCATGACTTGGAGCGGGAACATATCGGCCATGCCGACTGACTGAAACGACCAGCGCGTCGCCTCGGTGATGAGGGAGCGTTCGTAATGACGCCGCACGGGCCCCAATGTTGAAACAAGGCGCTCTAGGCTTGTTTTGCCTGAGCGAGACGGGCCCATCAGGAACAGAGACACTGGCTGGTTGGGATCTTGGCGCGGCTTAAGTTTGCCCTGTTGGGAAAGCTGGGCCAAGCCCTCTTGATATTTTGCACGCAGGGGCTTCATTTGCGTTTGACGCTGAGCAAAAATACGTTTGTTTGCGTCCGCTGCCTTTGCCCAAGCGCGCGCATAATCACCCCCACGTTGGAGAGCGCCGGCCCGGATAAAATCCAGCGTGGCGAAACTGTCTGTGTCTGTTGAGAGGACCTGCCGCTGGGCTTGGTCAGCTGCAAGCGCAAGATCGCGTGTGATGAATTTATCAGGCACCTGCGATAAGGTGAAAAGCGCATCGACGCTGAGGTGACCGCCAGCGATCATGTTGTCGATTACAGCCACGCCTTCGAGAAATTCACCAATCGCATAATGGGCGCGGGCAAGACCGATGGCGGCTTCAAGAAAGGTGGGCTCGAGCTCAAGCGCGCGACGGAAACAATTGCGCGCGTCTGTATGTTGGCCTGTGCGATGGAACAGTTCGCCGCGGATGACAAGCAGGGATGTATCGTCAGGCGCGGAGAGGGCGGCAAGATCGAGAATATGGGCAGCAAGATCAAGCGCATTGGTTTCGATGAGAACGCCAGCAAATGTTACGGAGGCTAAAGCATTGTGCGGGCCGCGCATGACGGCACGCAGAAGATGCGGCAGCGCTTTGATCGGGTCGCCACGATCGGCATGGATCAAACCCAGCGTGTAATGTGCGCCGAAAAAATCTGGGTGTTGGCGCAAGAGTGCGACGCAAGTGCTTTCGGCCTTGTCGAACTGCCGGCTGAGACGCAACTGCTCGGCTTGCGCAAGCTGTTGAGATAAGCGGAGCAATTGGCTGGCGTCGTCAGCTTTGGGTGTGTTGTGTGCCGACATGGAAGCACTCGACCGGTTTTGGTGGACCATCACATGCAGCGAAATATAGCGGCAATACTGTCTTTGAAAAAGAAAATGCCGGAAGACGCATTTCGGCGTCTCCCGGCATAAAATCAGTCGTGCAGATTAGAACTTGTAGCTGATGCCAACGCGACCAACTGCAGCGTTCTTGAACTTCAACTTCTCGCCACCGTCATCGAATACGAATGAGCTTGAGAAGACGCTATACAAACCTTCAACACGAACGATGACGTTCTTGTTGAGCGCCTGCTCGATGCCGCCGCCGACGACGTAGCCAATCTTGTCGATTGTGGTCTTGTCTGGCTCAGCGTCTGAAGTCAGCGAGTGATGGCTGAGGCTCACGCCTGCTGTGGTGTAGAGCAGTGTTGTATCGAAAGCGATACCTGCGCGTGCGCGCACAGTGCCTGTTAGGCGTGACTTCAACAAAGTCGTACCTGGGCCGCCGTTGTGATCGAGCTCAGACAAATGATCAGAGATGTTTGTTCCGGCAATGTCGGCTTCGAAGCCGTAAACGAAGTTGCCCTTCTGGAAATTGTAACCAGCGTGCACACCACCGTTGAAACCGTTCATCGTCTGTGACTCGGTGATTTCATGAACGTGGTCGAGGCTGTTCATGCCGTAGCCAACCGTGCCACCGACGTAGAAACCCTGCCATGAGAAAGCTGAAGGAGCAGGTTCTGCCTTAACGCGAGCTGGAAGATCAGCAGCCTGTGCGGCGAGCGGCAGAATGAAAACAGTGGAGAGTAAGGCGCGCTTCAACATGTCAAAGTCCATTTTCTACTAGTACAATAGTATTCGGCGACTCGAGAAAGGCCACCAAACAGTTCATGCTCTAAAGATCCCAATACAAATAAAATGTCTATCTTCAAAGTTGAAGTAAGAGCTTGAACTCGACCTGTGTGTTAATAAGGCATCAGTTCATATTGGCTCTCGGAAATGTGTAATTCTGACGGAAATAGCGGAATTTTCGGCTATTTTACCTCTTAATCCATCAATTTTTGAGAAAAGTAAGGTGTTCTGAGTATTTGTGTTTCTGGTATTTCATCAAAAAGTACCGGCAATATTGAAATTGCCGAGCTTGGATACTATTGGCTTTCAAGTGTTCGAAATGCCGCCGTGTTCTGAGCGCGTCGTGGCCTGTCCTTATACATCAGCGCCATGGCTTTCATGAAAAAGCTGTGAATTTTGAGCAGCAACATGTCCCAGATCATGTTGGCACATACAATAATGTGAAAGACTTCAGCGAGCTTAAGGCATGACTACGTGCCGGATCACCGGCATTTATAGCTTCCTTACAAGCTTAAAACAGGCTGCTGGAGGGCTCGCCATCAATATCAAACTAAAGTTCTGGGGGGCGGCTCAGACCGTTACTGGCTCGTGCATGTATTTCGATACGGGCACGGTTCGCTTTATTGTTGATTGCGGCATGTTCCAAGGGGCAAAGACCCTGAAGGAGCTCAATTATCGCACATTCCCATTTCCGCCAGCGCGGCTTGATTTTGTGCTGCTCACCCATGCGCATATCGATCATAGCGGGCTGATCCCCAAATTGGTCAAGGCAGGGTTCAACGGGCCTGTTTACGCGACACCAAGCGCGGTCGATTTGTGCTCCTTCATGCTCGTGGATTCTGGCCACATTCAAGAGATGGAAGTTGAGAACCTCAATCGCCGCAACAATCACCGCGGACGCCCAAGTGTGACGCCGATTTATACGGCCCAAGAGGCTGAGGCGGCGATTGAAGCGTTTGAAAAGAAAGAGCTGAAGGAATGGTTCAGCCCTGCGCCGGGCATCAAAGTTCGGTTTTGGAATGCGGGCCATATTTTGGGCTCTGCCTCTATCGAAGTTGAAATTGAAAATGACGACAAGCCCATTCGTCTGCTGTTCTCAGGTGACTTGGGGCCAGATGCCAATCTATTGCAGCCTGATCCCGAAGCGCCGCAGGGGTTTGATTATGTGTTTTGTGAATCCACCTATGGCGACACTGTGCGCAAGCCCATTGATGAAGCGTTGCGCCGCAGTCATTTTGCTGATGTGATCAATGAGGCAAAGAAGTCGGGTGGGGCGCTTCTCATTCCGGCCTTTGCGGTTGAGCGCACGCAAGAATTGCTCATGGATTTGGCGATTTTGGCGCATGAAGGCAAGATCGACCAAGCGCCGATTTTTCTGGATTCTCCGCTCGCCATTCGTGCCACAAAAGTGTTTGGCGATCATTCGGAAGATCTCAATCAAGCCGCCATTTTCAATGAGGCTGTGCGCTCTAAGCAATTGCATCTGACGGAGTCGGCGGATGAAAGCCGCAGCATTGAAAAAGTGCATGGCTTTCACATCATCATCGCAGCCAGCGGCATGTGCGATGCGGGGCGTATTCGGCACCATTTGAAGAACTGGTTGTGGAATGCAAAAGCCACAGTGTTGTTTGTTGGCTTTCAAGCGCAGGGCACGTTGGGGCGTATACTTTTGGAAGGCGCGCGCTCTGTGCGCATCATGGGTGAGGAGATTAAAGTCCACGCCCAAATCAAGACCATGGAAGGCTATTCGGGCCATGCAGATGCGGCTGAGTTGGTTCGTTGGATTGAGGCGCGCCAGCCCGTGCGCAAGGGTATTTTCCTTGACCATGGCGAGGTCGATAGCCTTGCGGGCTTGGAGCGACGCCTGAAGGCTTTGCCGGGCTTTTCAACGCCGATCCTTGTGCCTGATCTCGATGATGAGTTTGAAATTGAGCGCGGCGATGTATGCGTGACCTGCCAAGAGGGCAAGCGACGCATCGAGCCAAAACAGGCCGGCGCGCTGGACTGGCACAATGCTTATTCTAGCCTATTGCTTGATATGAATGAGCGGATCGACCACGAGCCAGACGACCGCAAACGGGCGACCCTGATCCGCCGCCTGCGCGATGCTTTAGTCAGCTAAACCAATAACGACCTGTGCATTGAAGGGCTTGGCCATTTGGTTTTGACCTAAATCAAAGCACAGTCCGTCTCGGCCTGTATGTTTCTCTATAGTGAACAGCGTTCCGTTATATGGAACAGCTATCATTTGGGAGGATGAAATATGCTGAGCAAAGAACAAAATGAACTTGTGACACAAACCGGCCCCGGCACGGTGATGGGCGATTTGTTTCGCTGCTACTGGCTACCAATTTTGCTCAGCGACGAGCTTCCCGGCCCAGATTGTCCACCCGTGCGCGTCAAGATCCTATCTGAGCGCCTCATCGCGTTCCGCGACACCTCTGGCAAGTTGAGTCTCATTGACGAGTTTTGCCCGCATCGCGGTGCCTCATTGTGGTTTGGCCGCAATGAAGAGGGCGGCTTGCGCTGCCCCTATCATGGTTGGAAATTTGATGGCCGCGGCCATTGCATGGATGTGCCATCAGAGCCTGCTGAGTCTGGCTATGCCAAGAAGATCAAACTCACATCCTATCCTGTGATTGAGAAGGGCGGCGTGATTTGGACCTATATGGGCAAGCCTGAAAACCAGCCCGAAGAGCCCGCCTATGAATTTGCGACAGTGCCTAAAAAGCAGAGCTATATGTCGAAGCGTTTTCAAGATTGCAATTGGCTGCAATCTTTGGAGGGCGGCATCGACTCCAGCCACGTGTCCTTCTTGCATCGCGGCGATGTGAAGGCCGATCCTTTGTTCAAGGACGCAGGCGGCAACAAATACAATCTGGCCGATTTGTCGCCTGTGTTTGAGGTGGTGGAAAATGAAGGCGGGTTGTTGATTGGCGCACGCCGTATGGCTGAGGATGATCAATATTACTGGCGCATCACACCATGGTTGATGCCATGCTACACGGCGGTGCCACCGCGCGGCGATTACCCAATGCACGGCCATTTCTGGGTGCCGATTGATGACCATTCCTGCTGGGCTTGGAGCTACGACTACCATCCAACGCGCGAGCTGACCGCAGACGAAGTGGGTCATATGAAGGCTGGCAAGGGCGTGCATTGTAAATATGTACCGGGCACGTATGTGCCGCTGGCCAATAAGAACAATGATTATCTGATGAACCGCGATGCGCAGCGTGCTGGCACGACCTATAGCGGCATTGAGGGTATTGCGATTCAAGATTCTTCACTGCAAGAAAGCATGGGGCCCATCGTCGATCGCACGAAGGAAAATCTTGTTGGGTGTGACAACGGCATCATCATGGCGCGTCACAAGCTCATCAAGGCCGCCAAGGCTTTGCGCGACAAGGGAACCTTGCCGCCAGCCCGCACACCAGAGCAGCAGGCCGTGCGCTCAACCGCACTCTTGCTCAAGCGCGATGTGAGCTTCCGTGATGGAGCCAAAGAAGCGTTGAAGGCTAAAGTCGGCGTGCCGCAGACGAGCGTTTAATCTTTAAGATCCGACACTAACAAGAGCCCGTCGCTTCATTGCGGCGGGCTTTTTTAATAGCCCACAGCACCCGTGCCGCGCTGGCGTTGATCGGCAGCGCCCATCAGCCAGCCTTGTGTGCGCAGGATGGATTGCACAGAGCCCATGGTCTCACGCGTCACGACGCGATGGCCCATATTTTCCAACACGCGCTGCGTATCAGGCGAAAGGCCGCGCTCGACGCGCAGCTCATCAGGATTGCCCTGATGATGCACGCGCACGGCGTCGCTGGCCTCTGCAATGTTCATCTGATGATCGACGACATTGAGAATGATTTGCAGCACCGTTGTGATAATGCGCGCGCCACCCGGCGTGCCGGTGACAAGCTCAAGCGCGCCATCTTTGAACATCATCGTCGGCGTCATGGAGGACAGCGGGCGTTTGCGCGGAGCAGGCGCATTGGCTTTGCCGCCCAACAGACCAAACGCATTGGGCGCATCTTCACGCGCAGCAAAATCATCCATTTCATTGTTGAGCAAAACACCTGTGCCATCGGCCACCAGACCCAAGCCGTATGAAAAATTCAGCGTGTACGTGTTGGACACAGCATTGCCATCGCCATCCACCACGGAGAAATGCGTTGTCTGATCGCTCTCATAGGGCAGCGGATTGCCGGGCATAATCTCTTGCACGGGGCGCACGCGCGTGGCGGATATCTGCGCGCGCAATGTGTCAGCATAGGCTTTGGATGTGAGGCCTTTGATGGGCGAGGCTACAAAGTCGGGATCGCCCAACCAACGCGCGCGATCCGCATAGGCCAGCTTCATCGCCTCAGCTTCAAGATGAATGGTTTGAGCCGAATTGCTGCCAAGGGCCGCGAGTGGAAACCCCTCAAGCATGTTGAGCAATTCAATCAGATGAACACCGCCAGACGAGGGCGGTGGCATGGAGACAATCTCATGGCCGCGATAAGTGCCGCGCACGGGCTCGCGCTCAATCGCTGTGTAGGTGGCGAGATCGGCAAGGCTGATGCGCCCACCATTGGCTTGCACGGCGCTGACAATTTTTTGTGCAATCTCACCCTCATAAAATCCACGCGGGCCTTGCTCGGCAATTGTGGAAAGCGTGTGCGCTAAATCAGTTTGAACGAGTGTTTCACCACGCGCAAAAGCGCTGCCATCGGGATGCAAAAAGATGGCACGCGAAGAGGGATAGCGCGCCATGCGACGCGCAGCATGGGGCAGGGAGTCCGCCAAATCATCACGCACCTCTATGCCATCCCGGGCCAGTGCAATCGCGGGGGCCAGTACATCGGCAAGTGTGAGACGACCAGAGCCATATTTGGCTTGCGCAAGTGCCAAGCCGGCAACGGAGCCCGGCACACCAACAGCATCGCCAGAGTGCTGCGAACGCTCGGGCAGGAATTTTCCATCCGCATCGAGAAACATATCGGGTGTTGCGGCTGATGGCGCTGTCTCACGATAATCAATCGCCACAGTGCGCTTTTGCGCTTGCAGATGGATCAGCATGAAGCCGCCGCCGCCCAAATTGCCAGCTTGGGGATGCGTGACTGCGAGCGCAAAGCCAACAGCGGCAGCAGCATCCACAGCATTGCCGCCCTTTTGTAAGATGGCGACACCAATGCGCGCTGCGCGCTCCTCTTGCGCCACGACCATGCCATTGCGCGCCAGCACAGGCTTGATGCGCGCTTGATCGGCGATGATGGGGAGTTCTGCGGTTTGGGCAGCGGTTTGGGCTTGTGAGGGCGTTGCCAGATATGTTGGCAGAGCACAGACCAATACCGCGAGCGTGCGAACCAACGCGCTCATGAGCGCAGCACCAAAGCTTGGTGGTAGGGGCGAGATCGCGTCATTGAAATTGATCCGTGCTGAAGACTGTGCCGATTGATCCGCGCAGTTTGGCAGGATTATCGATTTACACAACTCAGCAGGCTCAGCGGCCAGAATTCCTGATTTTATGCTGCGTGGGGCAGGCCATGCGCGTGACGTCTGGGCTGGTGCGGCTGGCGTGTTTTGTGGCCCGCCCAGAGACGCGTTTGCGCCACATGCGAAATGAGCTTGGCTTGAGGGTGCGGCGCATCAGATTGATGACATCGGGCTCGCTCAGGTTAAAGCCATGCTTGATCGCCTCAAATGGCGTGCGGTCTTCCCACGCCATTTCAATGACGCGTGAGAGGTCGGCAGGGTCAAGTGAGGTATTCGTTGTCATGTGCGGATCTCGCTGGCGGGCAGTGCTTGAGATACGCATGAATGGTTCATGTGGATCAAATGCGAATTCGCGCGCTAGGCTGATCCT
>CAIUDK010000085.1 GCA_903897875.1 uncultured Hyphomicrobiales bacterium | reverse complement strand
TCGTTTGCTTTCATCCTGTTGCCGCCAGACGAGAAGACGAGCGGGGCAGCAATTTCGGGCCTTGCGTTGAAAGATGTGCGGATTGTTTTGAAAGATGCGGGCTGTCGCTGGCTCGCGATCTGTTTTGGCCTCTACACATTTCAATATTTTGCACTCGCGGGCTTCTTGCCCATCATGCTTGTCTCTGGGCTCGGCCTGTCGTTGTCGGCGGCAAGTTTGTATACGGCCGCAGCGATTTTAGCGAATGCAATTGGTAATATTGCGGCTGGTGTTTTGATGCGGTGGGGCATGCCGATTTGGGGCAACATTCTGCTAGCATTTGCAGGTTATGGGCTGACGTCTGTTTTGATTTTCAGCGCCAATCTTTCACCCTCCAGCGTGGCGGGGCTGGCCATTGTTACTTTGGGATTTGCTGGGCTTGCACCAGCCTCAATGTTTGCAGCTCTGCCACGTCTAGCAGCGGGGCGCGATATTTTGGCGCCTTTGGTTGGTTTTTTGCAGCAGACGAGCAACATTGGCCAGTTTTTGGGGCCCATGATTATTGGCACCTTTGTGGCGCATTATGGATGGGCTGCTGCGCCCATCCTGCTTGTTCCCTTGGCCTGTGGCGCCATCGCCATCAGCCTTGCATTACGCTCTCAGCTCAACGCGCGCTAAACCTTCGCCTTGCTTTTAGACAAGACGGGTTTTGTGGCGGTTGGTGAGACGAGGGGGCGGCGCTCCAAAACTTCCTTGAGGAATTTTCCAGTGTAAGAGCGTGTCACTTTCGCGATGTCTTCCGGCGTGCCTTGCGCCACAATCTCACCGCCGCCATCACCACCTTCAGGACCAAGATCAATGATCCAATCAGCGGTCTTGATGACTTCCAAATTGTGCTCAATCACGACAACTGAATTGCCTTGATCGACAAGCTCGTGCAGCACTTCGAGAAGCTTTGCCACGTCGTGAAAATGCAAACCTGTTGTTGGCTCATCAAGAATATAGAGCGTGCGTCCAGTCGAGCGACGCGCCAATTCTTTCGACAATTTCACACGCTGCGCTTCACCGCCCGAAAGCGTCGTGGCTTGTTGCCCAACCTTGATATATTTGAGGCCCACGCGCGATAATGTTTCCATCTTCTCGCGAATGGATGGCACTGCTTTGAAGAGGCTTGCGGCTTCTTCCACCGTCATGTCGAGAATGTCTGCGATGGATTTATCGCGATATTTCACTTCCAATGTTTCGCGATCATAGCGTTTGCCTTTGCAAACATCGCAAGTCACATAAACGTCGGGCAAGAAGTGCATTTCAATTTTGATTACGCCGTCGCCCTGACAGGCTTCGCAGCGTCCACCGCGCACGTTGAACGAAAAACGCCCCGGCAAATAGCCGCGTGCTTTGGCTTCAGGCAGGCCCGCAAACCATTCACGGATCGGCGTAAACGCGCCGGTATAGGTGGCTGGATTGGAGCGTGGTGTGCGACCAATCGGTGATTGGTCAATATCAATCACCTTATCGAGATGTTCCAAACCATCGATGCGATCATGCTCGGCTGGCTGATCTGTCGCACCATTCAATCGACGCGCCACAGCCTTGTAGAGCGTATCAATCACCCAGGTGGATTTGCCACCACCCGACACGCCAGTGATGCAGGTGACTGTGCCGAGCGGAATTTCTGCCGAAACATTTTTGAGATTAT